>JAGRAG010000382.1 GCA_020435025.1 Bdellovibrionales bacterium
TCCAGTGTCGACGGGTGAACAATGGCCCAATCAGAATAAGCTAAGCTTCTTAATAATGGTGGAAGTGGCCTCTTTAATCTGAACACGATCTCATCTGAGACTTTTCTCTCAATAGATTCTACGGCATCTGAAAGGTCTGTGTGAACGGTGCCTAACTTTGAAACTCTGAGACTTTCAACTATTTGATCAATTGTCATTTTTGTTCCATCAGACCAAAACAAATGGTTACTTAACTTAAAGGTAACAAGGAGGAGATCTGAAGTTATTGACCATGATTTCGCCAAGGAAGGTACGGGTTCACCAAAATCATTGAGGTCTACCAAACCCGCCCAGTTGTGCTGGCAAACCGCCCAATCTCCAGCCCAAACGATGTTGTAGGGATCGGCTAACTCGCTAAAGGCATAGGGTGTGTAAATCTCGTTTCTAGATCCGGAACTCACCACTTGTTTGCACCCTATGGAAAATAAAATGATTAAACTAAACAAATAAAAGAAAGAATAGTAGATCCTTAAACGCCACATGGAACCGTGGGGCCACCCGCTACTTTAACACTTACAGAAGCATCTAAACCATTAGAATTACTACGTAAGTTTTCATCGCTACTTTGATGGACTTTCGAGTATCCAAAAAACAAAACTGGTAAAGAGATCAGGACAATCACTGTGCTAGCCAAGATTTTTTTCAACTTATCCCTCCGGATTTGACGTGAAGCGCAATTGCTAATATGCAGTTACCATAATGGATTACAAGTCGACAACCAAAAAAACTAGCCTAACAAAAACTTTAAGCATTACGACGATTTTATTTATACTCACGTTTTTCATATGCTTAAGAGTTTTTGTCGTTATTGGTGAGGAGGAGGGGGCGCAGAAGGCGCTGAGATATTTGGGTAGCAGCTCTTATCAATATGGAGTTCACAGAACGGGTGAAACGCTTTATAGATTGATTTGCTCTGGTCAGATCAGTGATTCCTGCAGTGTGAAGGTATTAGACAAAAATGGGAATCTTCTGGATTCGTTTCCAAAGTCAGAGATATCTCTTTCTGCTTATCTTGGTTGGACAAGTGATAGCCTTACATTACCGGGTTTCGCAGGTGAGTATCGGATTGTTGTATCATCGACTCCGTCTGCAAGTAGTCTAATGAAGTGGGTTGGTTTTAGCTTTAGTATTAGTTTAGCGATTAGTGTTTTTGCCTTTTTAGGAATGTATGCGAAGCAACAAGCCCGGCTTAAGTCACAGATTTTTCTTTACGAAACAGAGTTAAAGTCACTTTATGCAAAAGAAGAATTTTCAAGGCTTGCTCTTAAAGTAGCACATGACATTCGGTCTCCGCTAGGCGCTCTAAAAACATTAGTTTATACGGCGACTGATATGCCAGAAGAGAAACGCAATTTCCTCACAATGGCTTCGAAAAGAATAGAAGATATTGCCGATGATCTTCTTGTTCAGTCTCGAAGAGACAACCGGCCGCAAAAGATCGAGTTAATGCCGTTAATTGATGAACTGATATCTGAAAAAAAACTTGAGAGTGCAGGTAATCCACATTTGAATATTCGAGTGGTAGGACCTAATTCGACAACTGTTAATATTATTGAAAAAGATTTTAAGAGGCTGCTTTCAAATATCTTAAATAATGCGCGAGATGCTTTGGCGAATTCCATCGAGATATCGATTTCAGTAAAAGACAGTGTTAGGATCAAAGTTCGAGATGATGGTGTTGGTATTGAGCCAACCACATTAAAGAAGCTATTTAACGAAAAAATCACGACAAAAGAATTTGGTAATGGACTTGGACTACTTGATTCAAAATCTATGTTAAATTCCTGGGGTGGAGACATTTGTTTAGAGAGCTGCCAAGGAAAAGGAACTCTAGTAACTATAAGTTTGCCTACTTAAATCTAAATCTCTCTATTTATTTTTCAATACTATATTATTCAGCTTTTTGTCGTGTTTATGTTAAGGTCAGCTCAATTTTTTGTTGAGTGAATACCGTTAAGCTTTTCGTCATATTCTTAGAGGTTATTTCGAGATTTCGAGGCAATGCTTCACGGCCGGATCTATTGAGTATCTTTTTGTTTTGCAAAAAGAATTTTTACGGTTCTCTAATTAGTATTGCTTTTCATTCGATAGTTGCAGTTGATATAGTTCACTAAGAAAGTGCTATGGACGTTTGTTTCGTGTACCAACTTGAAGCTTTAGTGTTATTACTAACTCGTACAATTTAAGCCTTTTAGATTTGGAAAATTTTATGAAAACAATCCTCATTATTTTACTGCTTTTACTAGGCGTCGGCACAGTCCTATTTTTCTTTGAATCCCACCGATTTAATCAATGGCTAAAAAACGGTCATCAAAAAATTCGAAATCATCAGGGTGTGGGGACTCAAGTCGACGTTCAAACTTTACCGCTGCTCTTGCAAAACTATTTACAAAAGGTTCTCGTTGGAAAACCCTCGATTAGTTACATAGAGTTTACGCAATCGGGCGATTTTCGAATGACTCCTAAAGACGAGATGGCACCGTTTACAGCTGAACAAATCGTCTCGGTCCGATCTCCGATGTTTTCTTGGGTTGCAAAGATTCCTATGAATGGCTTACCGATTACGGTGTGTGATCGGCTGATTGATGAGCAGGGCGAACTGCAAGCTCGGCTGTTTTCAGCAATACCTTTAGCTAAAGGTTCCGGGGATCGCTTTTTAAGGGGAGAGTTGCTTCGGTACTTAGCAGAAATTCCCTGGTATCCGATGGCCATCTTGAATCAACCGAATATTGAATGGCAACAATCCGAAGAGAATAAAGTTAAGGGAACTTTATCTATGAAGAGAATTTCGGCTACAGTGGAGTACACTTTTAATGACAAAGGTCTGATTGAATCTATCTTTGTACCTGATCGCGAAAAAATCGATGGTCAAAATATAGAGCAAAGGCCTTGGCTCGGCGAATTTTCTCAGTACGATGAAAGGTCCGGTGTTATAATTCCCACTCGGGGGCAAGTCAGCTGGCTTTTATCTGAGGGAAAGTTTACTTACTTTGTGGGGAATGTGACTTCGTATAAGATGATGGGAAAGTAATACATTATTAACGTTTGCAAAATGGATTAAGGGGGAAGCATGTCAGATACCAACACCGTTCAATTACATAGAGTTTTAAAGGCTCCAGTAGAGAGAGTTTATCGTGCTTTTTTAGATCCAGATGCTCTCTGTCGTTGGATTCCACCTTATGGCTTTACAGGAAAGATTCATGAAATGGATGCTCGTGAGGGCGGAGGCTATAAAATGTCCTTTACAAATTTTACGACTCAAAAAAGTCACTCCTTCACTGTGACTTACGTTGAACTCAAACCCAATGAATTCATTC
>JAGRAG010000383.1 GCA_020435025.1 Bdellovibrionales bacterium
CTATTGGAAGCTCCCATTCTTCAAAAAGTGGATCTTCTGCGACTTCCAGAAAATGAAAAAGAATCAGAAAAGCTCGTTAAATAGTCGAGTAGATTTCGTAAAAAGACAGCAAGAAAGAATAAAAAAGAATTAGAGTCAGACAGCCCCAAGCAAAGATCTTGTATTTTCTTTCTAGAATCAGAGCGGACCTTGAATAATTTGGTGTTGCCTCAAAATAACCAATTTTACGAGTGATCGCTTCTAAGAGCTTTCTTGCAGAAAACGAAAATAGAAAAACTGAAATGAACGCAAGTATCAAACTGACCATAATATCTTTTTCGGAAAAATAGTGTGCCACCTTGAGACAACATCTGTTTTCTAGACCCGTCTTTGATCTCAACTCACTTTATCGCAATACAACCAGTTCCTTGACCTTTATCCTACCCGCGTGCAAACTTTGGTGTAACTTCTTGTTTCTCGAAGCGTATTAATTGGGTCTACATGACACGGAATGAAAACTTTAGACATTGGACTCACCTTATGGCAGCCGCACAAGCCGGTAATACAGAAGCTTACAGGACACTTCTTAGCGAAGTTTCTCACTATGTGTATTTATACCTACAAAGAAAAATGGCTGGTCGTCCAGAGGTTGAAGACGTTGTCCAAGAATCACTTCTTACCGTTCATCGCGTCCGTCATACTTTTGATCCCGAACGAGGTGATTTTAAACCCTGGCTCCACTCTATTGTAGAAAGTCGCTTGATTGATTTTTGGCGCAAGCAAAAGCGAAAAGAGAGTAACGAAGTCACAACCAGTGATGATCTGTCAGATTGGATTCAAGCGCCTCAAGAGATCTCTCGTCTAAGTCTTGAAGAGCTGCATAAAGTTATAAACCAGATAAAGCCCACTCAAAGAGAAATTTTTATTGCAGTAAAGATTGAAGGACTAACCATTAGAGAGGTAGCGAATAAATTTAATATGACGGAAGCCGCCATCAAAGTCACAGTTCATAGAGCTTATAAAAGAATTTTGGAGACCATGAATGGAATCTAATCAGCGCCCACCTTTTATTGATGAATTGGTCGACGATCTAGAGCCAGTTATACCTCTCACGCCGATTCCTTTTCGCCTTTTTGCAACCCTAATTCCTAGTTTTATTATTGTTTTAGGAGGAAGCTTTCTTTTAGGATGGGAAAGGGTCTTTGAATTCCGCATGTCCCATTGGTCTTTCTGGCTTGAACAGGCACTTTTATTGGTTATTAGTATTTCTGCCACCTACAGTGCACTCTCCTTTAGTGTTCCTGGACGTTCCAATAAAAAATTGCAGTGGTCTCCTGTTTCGTACTTGGCACTTTGGGCAACGTTGCTGCTTTTATTATTTTTAAATTGGTCTATGTTTTCAGATGAACTGAAAAATCAAGATTGGCACCCGACTTTTTTTTGTCCTACAGTTTTAGCGGTGATGTCTCTTCCTGCAGGCCTTATTTTGGCTCGATTGGTTCTCAAAGGAGCTGTCTTTAGCCCGTCTTGGACCGGATTCTTTGTGGCTCTGTCCTCTTGTGCCATTGCCGCCTTTGGACTGCAAATGTCCTGTCACGTGGGCCATCCCGCGCATCTATTACTAATGCACTTTTTACCTGCCCTTATTATTGCCTTAGCCGGTGTCTATTTTGGTCGTCGTTTTTTAAAGTGGCGTCTTTAAACTTTATTAAACAGACTTGCGACTCTTTTATGATAGGATGCCATCATGTTCGGTAAGTTCACAGACACCAAAGCTTTGGCTATAGGTCCTGGTACGAACATTTTAAAAGACGCTTCGACACGATAAGTTGCTTTTGTTTTGCCATCTACATCTTGAAGATGCCAGGATCCATTAGAGACTTTAAAAAGATCTCCAGAATCAAATGTCCAAGTCAAAGAATGAGGTTCATCGAACTTCATCAAAAGACGGTACGCAAATGGCTTAACGACCTTTACATGATATTCTACGATCTTTTCGTTTCCACCTAGGTCCTCAACCACTCGACAATCTTCAACCTCTGATAAAAACTTACTGTAGCTCTCAAAATCGGTAATTATTGAATAAAATTGCTCTTGCGTACAATTGAAAACTTCCGTCGCTTCTGCTGAGGCCATCTCTACTCCTTGTTGCTCATTCTTTAAAGTCTATCGTGGGTCTTAATAAAAATTCAACCCGGTTTCCTATCTACAGAAGACGTCCTTCCAGAGACGAAACTTCAAGCTTTTGTCTGAACTCCCGAATCTTTTTTAGAACAAAATCTCCGTTTTCTTTAATATAAAAACGTCCCAAATGAATCTTGTCTCGAGCCAAAGCCCCAACCTTAATAAAAGTTCCACGAGGGAAAGTAATTTCACTATCCTTTCCTTCAAATTTTCGCCATTCATCGTGCCACTTAAAAACGATATTTGAAATCTCTGAAACAAAGCCAACACTTTCTACAATGTGATCGACGATATATTCAGATAGCAAAACAGCTACCGTTTCAAGTTCAGGAGAGCATTGAACGGTCTCATCCACATATCTCGAAAACTGATCTTCCAAAGGACGGGAGGAATCTTCAATTTGCGATCCTTGATCATCCAAATCTAAAGCTAGCTCTCTTACAAAATCAAAATGTCCCTTATCTATTTGAACGGGCCGTCCCTCTAAGGTGGCAAATGCCTTGTCCCAACCTTGAATCTCATCATAGGTGTGATCCACCAAAACACCCAGTCGCTCATAAAGAGTTTTTAAAGAAAGCTCATATTCTTCAATCTTTTTAGGTAATTGTGCGCAATCAGCCTGGACTTCAAGACTCAGCCCAACAACGTGAATAGCTAACAAGGACAGAAACAATTTCTTTATCAACCATTGCACTTCGGTGACCCCCTACTTAATGAAGCCTCACCCTAAGAATTTCTCTGTTGCGTGTCAATCTCAGATCTTGAAGTGAATTTTTTTCGAGTCTTTCCAATGCCTTGTGCTTCTAGTTGGTGTCATTTTGCCCGGCACACCCTTTGCAATTTCTCCGTTTATCAAGGGGCTTAGCATCGCTAGCACCTAAAAATAAGGAGGGACCTTTGAAAAAGGAAAATAAAATAGGACCAAAACTTTCTGCAATTGCTAAATCTAAAGGACTGACACAGCAGTTTCTAGCTGACCAGTGCCAGATCTCTCGATTGACAATTCAACGGTTTTTCAAGGGCCACACAGAATTGAAATGTGGAGATCTCACCCAACTACTGACCCTTCTCGGTTTTTCTTTAGAAGATCAAATTGATCGCTCCTTTGCCTCTTCGGGTCAGATTAATTTTGAGCAAGAGTGGAATGAAATCACAACGACGTTGCAAAAGCTCAGTCCTCGGGTTCAAAAAGTCCTAATAGAACAAATCAATTGGTGGAAAAAGCAAGAGGGTGTCGAACCTCGATTTTTACCTCATCAAAATCGCTATGTGGAAGCTCAACGAGAGACACATGGCGACTCAATTTACTTTTCAAACAATATTAAGGTAGCGACTGTATGAGAACTCACACCCCACTTGCTAAGAATCCCGATCTTCAAGAGGCTTACACCGGCAATTGGGTGACTCGATCTTTATTTGCTCTTATGGACACCCCTTTGTTTTCAGCCTCTCCTATAGAAATGGCCCAAGTTCTTGGCACCGAGGTGCCCGAAGTCGTCCAAGCCTTTGAAATCTTAGAACGACTCTCATTGATTCGCCGAACACCAGAGGGCTACGTAAAAAATATCCCAAACGTCTATTTTAACGACAAAGATTTGGATTCTCATTCTATATTGTCGAGTCATGTACTCATTAGTAGCCAACTTCTCAACCAACTAACTCTTTCCGATCCAAAGGCAGCTAACTTCTATCGCACCGGCTTTTTCGCCTCTAACCGAAAGCTCGTCACAGAGTTCTGCCAAGAATTTGAACGGCTGCTTATGTCCTTTGTCGCTAAATCACAAAGAGAAGCTTCAGATGGGGTATTCGGTATGACTTTTTCCACTGCGCAAATTTCAAAAGAGCCAAAGGGGCAAGCATGAAATCGATCCTCTCTCTCCTCACTTTTATCATTATAGCCGCATCCGTTCCGGCCTCTGGCAAGGGTGACGTAGGCGGCGGTGGAACCTTAAAAAAAGCCTTTTTTCCCATCACAAAGGTTTCAAATTCCTTAAAAGGCCGCATGTTAAAGGCGCGAAGCGAGCAAGAAGCCTTTGAAATTTGGTTCGAAAACCTACCACCTCAAAAACAAGAACTCGTTTGGTCTATTCTTTTCGAACAACAGGTCCTCCCCCAATTGGAAGACTGAAAAAGGTG
>JAGRAG010000384.1 GCA_020435025.1 Bdellovibrionales bacterium
TGGAGACAACGGTCCAAGAGAAAGAGTCTATTATTTCTCAAAACCAACAAAAAGTAGAGCGCATTAAAGAGAAGATGAACGAGGAAATTGAAGAGCTTAACAAAGCTTATCAAAAACAGGTGGTTTAGAGAAAGCAAGCTCTTCGTGACATTGCCAGCTTAAAAAGAAAAAGCGAAGAGGAGATTAAAAAACTAGAAGGTCAAAACAAGCTAGTGGAAGGACAATTGAATCGTCTAAATTCTAAGCTCAGTGAAGCGAATCAACAAATCTTAACTGTGAGCCAGAAGATAGAAGAAAAAGATAAAGAAAAGCAAGAACTCGAGCAAAAATTTAATAAAGAGATCTTGGAACGAGAACAGAAATATAAGTCCCAAATCAGCAACATCGATTCAAAATACAAAGACCTAATATCTAGTGCCCGCGAAAAATATGAAAAGATATTAAAAGAAGAGAGAGAGGGCTTTAAGAAACGTAGTAAGGCCGCAAGAAAGAGCTTCAAGAAAAAATTGGCATCAGCAAAAAAAGAGTATGATAGTTTGCAAGATCAGGTGGCGCAGGAAAAGAGTAACCTTTCAAAAGAGTTAACACAAGTAAAACAAGCTATGGAAGTGGCTCAGGAAGCCCATGATCAAACTCTTAAGGAAGAAAAGATTAAGCACAGTATTGAGTTGGCCAAAGAGCGAGCTAAAGCCAATGCGAGAAAACGATTGGTGCAAAAAATTAGAGAGAACTTTAAAAAAGCCGGCTTAAAAGCTCAGGTCGATGACAAAACAGGAGACGTGATCTTATCTTTCGGAAACGAGTACTTTGATACTGGAAAACACGATTTGAAGCCTGGTATGGTCAACATAATAGAGAAGTTCATTCCTGCTTACAGTAAAAGTCTATTTGAAAACAAAGACCTCGCAAGCAAGATCGAAGCCGTAGAGATTATAGGGTTTGCGTCCCCAACCTATAAGGGAAAATTTGTAGATCCAAAAAGCTTAAATCCCAAAGACCGTGCCGCAGTGGCATACAATCTAGATCTCAGCTATCGAAGGGCCAAATCCATTTTTACTCATGCCTTCGACACAACGAAAATAAGTTACGAGCATCAGCAGGACCTATATAATCTGTCTAAGGTGACGGGAAGAAGCTTCTTAGCAAGCAAGAAAAGAAATGTTGCGTCGGATTCTATGAAAGATAAGTATTGTGCAAGTAACAATTGTAAAGAGTCTCAACGAGTGATCATAAAATTTAACCTTAAAAATTAATAAAGGTGAGGATATGTTTTCGCAAGAATTAATAGAGAAGTTAGTCAAGGGATTGGTGGTCTTTTCATCAGAACTTCTTTTGCCATTGATGGTGATAACCTTTGTAGCAGGCTGTTTTCTGAGAGCCCTTATTTTCTTCACTATAAAAAGAGAAGAATGGTTTTCTAAAGAGTTTGAAAAAAGGGTTCATAATTTTTTAGATAATGAAGGCAAATACAAAGGGTACTATTCGTTCTTCGTGGATGTGAAAGTTCTTTTAGAGAAAACATATTACGAGCTTTTTGAAATGCGCGCCATTATGAAACGACGAAATCCAGATTATATTACGACGATCACGGATCGCCTGTTTCTGGTGCAACATGGAGTGGCTTGGTTGGTCCGAGATACTTTAAAGCAAGTGAAGTATCTTCGCTTTTCAGATCATAACCAAAAATTTCTAGAGATAGTGAAGAATATATTTCAAAAAAACCCCTGTTTTAATAAGCTTTTCGGAATAGTGCCCATTTCACGGTTTAATGACTTTTTAAACATTCTTCCCGGGTTGTTTATTATTGGAGGTATATTCGGTACGTTTTTAGGAATTATGGCGGCCCTTCCTGAGTTGAACAATATGGATCTAACCGATGTTGAGATGACGAAACAGACAATGAATCTATTTTTAACAAATATTACTTTCTCGATGAGTACTTCTATCATCGGAATTATTCTGTCTGTAGGAATGCAGCTATTTAATACGTTCTTTTCTCCAGAAAAGGTTTTCTTAAATACTATTGAAAAATTTGAGAACAGTTTGGATATCTTATGGAATCGAAGTGAGAATAATCGGCATCCAAACGACATACCAGATTTTGATGAGCATCGTGATCCCATCGAAGCCTTGGCAGAAGATGCGCTTCTAAGAGAATTAGGGAGGACGGCTCCGGGGCTTAATAATGAGATAGCATATGAGTCATTTAAGCGGGCTAGCGCAATAAAAACTGGCGATACAATGGGGGAGAAGGAGACTAAAGATCCATCTGATTCTGAATCAGAGATCAAAATTGAAGAGGTTTCCTAGACAGTAGAGAGAATGAGTGAAAGCGACAAGAAATTTCTTATCCACCTTCATTTGGAAGGAATGAAACAAACCGAGTCCATGGGCTCGGATTGTTTCGTTATTGGGAAGTCGAAGAAGGCAGACCTTTCGTTACCTTTAGAAGGGCTTAGCCGGCAGCATCTTAAAGTCTCCTTTAAGGATGGAGAGATATGGCTTGAGGATCTTGGGTCCACCTTTGGAACGTTCGTAAATAAAATAAAGTTATCGCCTTCCAAGCCCTTTTTGTATAATCCCAATGATCGTATTCGAATTGGTGTCGCTGAAAGTGAGATGACCATCGAGTACATAGGGGAATTGAAGAATTCCATGAACAGCGAGGTTAGAACTGAGGTGTTCTCACTTGGCCAACAAGAAGTAGATGAGGCACGTTCCATACCAACCCCTTTAGGGCAAGATATGACGGCTCCTCTCGTTTTTAATGATTCGGGAAACTTTAAGCAAGACCTTCCAGATGAAACCTCAGAGTCTGAATTCAACATGGGGGGAGACTTTGAAAATACAGAACATAGAGTGGTTTCCTTGGAAGCAGACGATTTGGCTGAGACCACACAGGAGGTGGGTGAAAGTGAGCAAAACCTTGAATATAGTTCTGCAGATCGAAACGCTCCAAAACTCAATCTGGTTTCAAGCAAAAAAGAAGAAGACAAAGAGGACCAGGAGGAGTTTCGGGTCGAAGAAAATTTTGATTTAGCTCAACAAGAGAAGTCTTATAAAAGGTCTGATCTCCCACCGCCACTGTCGGTCAGACGACCTGCCACTCATCGAGAAGAATCTGTAGTGACCCATGCAGTGGCTCCATCGGAAGATGGCAATGCGGCAGTCAAAGTGCAGCCGGGATTGTCTTTTGATCAGACGGTGGACTTGTTTAAGAAAAGTCAAAAAGATCAAATCATTTCGGAAAGTAAGTCAGCGAACTCTTACGATGAAAATAGCCCTGACGAAGTCGAAAGTGATCAAGACCTCGAGTTCAATGATGGAGAAGAAAAGCATCACCCACTTTCTGGAATGAGCCCTTTGGGTGGAAATCTGCTAATCGATGAGGAAACCGAGCCGGATNNCTCCGGATCTTGAGGCAGATGAAGTTAAAAAGATCCGTTCTTCAGAATCTTTTGATAGCGATTCAGAGCAAGATCGCCGATCGTCCAATTTTGAAGAGCTAAAGGCACTTGCCGAAGAGCCCAGAGACATATCACAAGATGATACAGTGATAATGGATCCTGAAGAAATGAAGTCGATCGTAAGAAATTCCACCCAGACTTCGACAATGAAAGTCTCTGGAATAACTCAGTCTTATAATGGGAACGAAGAAAACGCTGACAAGACGGACGAGGATCTGGTTGGAGAGCTGCCAAAGGAGGTCATAGAGAGGCTAGAGCGCAATAGGAAATCTCCGGACATCTTTGGTAAATTAAAAAAGATAGCAAGAAAGAATTCAGATGTGGAAGTGTTGACGGGTCGTAGCCAGATATCCCACAAAAGTGGTCCCAAAGCGACAAGATGGGCCGCTGCAGTGACCTCACAGAACACGGCTTCAAGCAGTTTGCGGCAGAATGACATGGAGATTACTGAAACTCAACTACAGCTTGCTATTTTAAAACAGGAAGTGGCTGAGATTGAACTCGACGAATTTAAAATCTTAGTACGAGAGAAGTTGATTGATTTAAAGCGAATCATTGACGAAAACAATATTCAGGAAAAGAAAATCATCGAGATCAACCAATTGATTAGTCAGAAGAATATCGTCCTTGATCAGCAAAAAGAGGAAATAGTAAGCCTAGATGAAGAGATTAAAGATCTTCAATTAAAACTAGATGTTGAAAAAAAGAAAGTGGCTACGGCAATTCGGAATTTCGATGGTGAGAAAAAAAAGATCGATCAAGAAGTTCAGCAATACCAGGCAAATTTTGAGAAAGAGCGAGAAGAACTTAAATCAGAAATACATAAAATAGAACTACAGATTGCTGAGGTAGAAGGCCACTTAGAGGATGCCAAAAGAGTTCATCAAGAAACCTTGTCCTCTACGAGAAAGTTAGTGGAGTCAGCTGAAGAGGATGTAAAGGAATACAGATTAGAGAAAGAGCAGCTCGGAATTAGATTGGACGAAGTGGAAGATGAGCTAAATCGAAAAAATACTCAGTTAAAAACAGTAGAAATGGCAGTACAGGCTAAGTTTTCTGAGGCAGAACTTCTTGAAACGGACTTTGAAGAGAAATGCGAAGAGATTGAAAAGGCACTTAAAGAGGCCGAAGGGAAACTTCATGCGCGAAAGAATGAAATTGAAACAGAAATTATAGACCTTGAACGTGAGTTTGAAAGAACGAAGGAGGACTTGAGATCCAAAATAGATGGAATTCAAGATTCGAAAAGTAAGATCACTGACGAATACGAACAGTGGTGTAAGGACATTGAAGATGAAGAGAAAAACCTCAGAGCGGATGTTGACTCTCTTATCTCTGAGAAGAAAAAAGAGTTAAGTGAATTTGAAAGTGGAGTCAGAAAGAAAAAGTCAGACCTCGAAGAAGAACTTCAAGTTCTTAGTAGCGAAGTGGAGACAAAGAGAAAACGAAAAGAACGAATTGAACGCGAGATTGAACTTCTATTAAAAGAGATTGATGATCTTCGTGGTAAAGAAGAAAGTCGTCTTGCAGAGCTTCAAGAGGAGATGGATTTTATTATAGAGGATCTTGGAAAGAAAAAGGAAGAGCATGTTGTTTTTCTTTCGGAATATAGAGCTTTGGAAAAGAACAAAACCGACTTGGAAAAGGCTTGCGATGATCTTCGCGATAAGCGAAGAGACTTGGATAGTAGAATCGAAGAACTTGTTCTTGAGTATGATAAGCGAAAATATGAGCTTGAGAGAGAACATGAAATTCGTATCCGCGAGAAGTCTGATGAGTACAAAGTTAAGTTAAAGGAGTTTGAAGAAGAGGCCAAATCTTATAAGGAGAATCTCTTTGCTGATATAGAAAGAGAAAGAAAAAATGCGATTAAAGAGTTAGAGGAGGCGCGAAAGAAATCGGATATATATGGAGATGAGATTAAAAAAGAGGCTGATGCTTATAGTCTGAGCGTAAAATCGTCTGCGGACCAGTACAGTAAAGAAACTAGAGATGAGGCGGATAAATATCGTGACTTGCGTTTAAACGAGGCTCAAGAAGAAGCGAATAAGATCGTTGAAGAGTCCAGTAGTTACTCTTTACGTGTTAAAGAGGACGCGGATATGATAAAAGCTCACGAACAAGAAAGACAGAAAGCCTTGCGTTCGGAGTTAGATGAGAAAATGAATAAGGCGCGAGAGAGCTTCGAAGAGTCCCTCCGAAGTGAACGAGAATTATGGAATGAAGAGAAAGATCGCTTGAAGAAGGGTTTGGAAAATGAAATTAAATTGGCACGATTGGAGCTAGAAAAGGAAATTGAATTTGAACGATCAAAAGAGCTTGACGTGATTGTGCAGGAGAAACATGAATTAGAGACTGCGGTGAGTGCGCTAAAAGATCAAAAAGAGGTGTCCACCTTAGAGTTTGAAAAAACAGTAAATCAAAATTCGGAACAGTTTGAGAGTCGTCGTCTTGCGATGGAACTTGAGTTGAAAGAATTGAAACAAAAATTGGAGCATGAGACCCAAAGAATCGAAGAGAGTCTAGAAGCAAAAAGAAAAGCTGTAGAAGAACAGCTACGCAGGGAAGAACAGAGTCTAAATAAGAGCTTTCAGGAGAGAAAGCAAAAGGAGGAAAAGGCATTTGCGGAAACAAAATTAGCTCAATTCGAAGAGCTGCGCCAAGAGTTAGAAGACGAAAAGAAAAAGTCCATTAGAGAGAGAAAGGTAGAAATTGAGTCTATAACTAAGAACATTCAGTCCGCCCTTCGATCGAGTAGTAGTTCTCAATTTGGTGCTAAAGAGCAAGATGAGTTTTTACGAGAAGTCGAGGAAGTCGTCGAGGCGGTGATGGGTGATGACCCTGATCTGAAGAGAAATCTTGTTGTAAAAATTGACAAGAACGTTAAGGAGAAGGAGCGGCGCTTTTGGATTCGAACTGGCTTGCAGGTTTTTGGAGCTATCGCCGCCATCTCCATTCTTATAGCATTGCCTAAGGGATTTTTTAGTGCGGTTGGAGCCTCCGTTTGGGCTGCGATCAGTTCAGACCAGTCTGCTGCAGAGATATTTGCGCAAAGGATCCTCGATGCTCAAAGAAATCGTCCAAAGTTTCATCCACCCAAAGATTTGGAATTTAAAAAGACTTATTCCGACAATGTTTTATATACAGAAAATTACTTTATCAATAAAATGGACGTTGGATATCAAGAGGCTTGGACCATTGCTTTGAATTCATATGTGCCAGATACTTTGAAGTTAGATGAAGAGATTGTTCCCAAAGTCTTCTCCTTGGAATCAGTAATGTTGGGAAAATTGGCAGAAGCGTATGATCGCATCAATCCTAAGTTTGAAAAAGAGGGTATTGAGAGATTGAGGCTTGTTGAAGAAGAAACATTAAAAGAGTTGCAGTCCGTTTTAGGTCCGGAAAAAAACTTTAAAAAGTTTAAAAAATTTGAAAGAGAATTTTATTTAAAATACTTCCTTGAAAAAAAGAAGAGTCTCTAAAAAAATATTCATGAATAAGAAATATTAATTAAAAACAAATACTTAGCACTACGGGCCAGGAGCTATTTTTTACTTGTATCGATACAGGTTAAATGTGAGATACTAAAAGGAATTAATTCTCGTCAGGAGGTAACTGTGAGAGCTATAAACATTATGCTGTTAATTATAACGGGATTATTCATTGGAGCTTGTGCTTCTAATCCGCACAAAGCTAAAGAGATAGAAACGGAAATGGAGAAGTCTTCAAATGTTGGGGATGGATCTCAAGTTGGAGTAAAAGATGGAAATCTTGTCGTTCAGAAGAAAGTGGAAATGAACGAAGAATTGCGTCGGATTCAGAATCGTGTGTATGGTTTGGAAGACCGTGTTTACGGAAACAGAAAGTATGGCAGCAAAGGGCTCTATGGAGCTTTAAAGGATTGTCGTAAACAGTTAACCAGTAAAGAGATGGGCGGTGACGGTAAGTTGATGTGGACAGAGCCTATTGATCGTGTCACAGACAAAGAAGAAGAATTTGAAATTGGTATCGATGAAAAAGAGAAAATCGTTGGTGTTTCCGAAGAGTTTCTAAAGGATCGCATAAAGCGGTTTAGAGAATACCGTCGAGTTTTACAAAAGCGAGAAGACGAGTATGAAGAGAAGTTAGAGATTTGTGATTCTAAGTTGAAGGCTGCTAGGCACGACATGAAAAACAAGTCGACCGAAACAAATTAATAAACATATGTATGATGAATTTAAAGAAACGGGAGGCTACTTTTGCCTCCTTTTTTATAGGTAGACCATGAAGCTGATTTGTTGTTTTGTAGTAATTCTAAGCTTTCTTCAAACCGGAAGGGCTTTGGGAGAGGGAGGAGTCGAAGCTAAAATCCCTGCGGGACCTCATTCCTTATTTGTCTCAGGGGATCACTGTGTGGCTTTTCGAGCGGGAAATCGTATTGCTTTATTTGTCGTTGTGAAGTTCGTCGGTAAGAATTGTGGAATAACGGCTCAAGTGAATCCTGATCTTAACAACAAATATTATTATGAAGTCCGCATACCCGTGGAGAGTTTTGATAGTCAGGAGACAGAGAGGGATGCAGATATTCGAAAAATACTAAACTTTCAAAGTTTTCCTCACCTTGTATTTAAAAGTCATAGCTTTTCAGTCGAACAATGGAAAGAGTTTTTTAAAAAAGAAGGTGGAGTGATTCAGGGAAAACTAACAGTTAAACAGGCAAGTTATCCTGTTTCGGCAAAAGTGGCTATTCAAAAAGTTAGCGACAGATATGAGGTGGACGGTATTGTGAATGGTCAATTTGTAGAATACGGTATCTCTCCTCCCAAGCTAGCAGGTGGTATAGGAGCAAAGGTAGAAGACTGGCTAGAGTTGCACTTTCATTTACGTAGTGACAGTACTTTAGGATTTGAACAACTACTTGGCCAAGACGATGAGTTTACTTGGAACCAGTTTAGTAATGAAAAGAACAAAAAGAGGGAGTAATCCTAGAATTGCCCAAAGATTCCATCCCGACGGAGGGAGGCCAGTGGTGATCGTTCCGCAACCAAATGGCTTGTCAGATCCCAACTCGTCTCTTGCATACAAATAACTAATTCCGTCAATGTCATCCTGAGATAAGGAGAGGGCTGTCTTAGCACCAATATTAAAATACATAAGGGCTGGTTCGTAATCCGTGTGACCCAAACCTAGTGCGTGGCCTAATTCGTGAGCCAGTACAATTTGTTTTTGAGTGGAATTACGCAAACCATAGTTTCCGCCAGCTCCACTATTCATATTAATTGTTACTTGGCCTTTCACCAGATGGGAGCCAACACTCATCGTCGAGCCGACAGCGATTGTAAAATCCAGACAGGAGGCATCACAACCTCCGCCTTTATCCGAAGCAAAATTTGTAGAGCAACCTACGACTATATGTGAGTCACTAAAAGAAAACGATTTAAAAGTCGAAACCGCAGAGGTGGTATCCGGTCCGAGTTCAAGTTCCAGGCCGCTGGTTGGTGAGCTATTCCACAGATCAATAGCCGCATTGGTGTCTTCATAAATACTTGCTGGACAATTATTGGGGTTAATATGGATAATGACCGGACGATCTGCGTAGCCAAAGACACCGGGAATTGTCACTGTAAATGCTTTGCTGGGAAGACTCAGTAGGATGATGAATAAAAAGACAACTCGCAAGCTCATCAAAAACCTCCTGAAAACAAATTATAATGATAGGCAATAAAGAGAAAAAAGGAACGGCGGTTGGACAAAATTCCCGTGGTTCTTAGATCAAAGCTCAACTCTGAACTCGTAGTTATATGCCAGGACGTGCCGACATCCACGCTGTAAACTTGGGTGGTCGCTGTTCCTGTGGGAAGGTAAAAAGTAGAAGTGCCTGTTCCGTTATTTAAGACCACCGTTCCTCCGGCTCCTTCAATGCTTTGCCTTAACAAGGATACTCCGTAACTCCAATCCCAACTGTTATTGATGTTGTGAATAACCGGTAAAGAAAGAGTGAGTAAACTTATCTCGGCGGCACCATCTTTGGACTTACGTGGGAGCAGTGTGTATCCTAAAGAAGGAGCGATGGTTGTTTGTGAAAAGGGTTGAAAGTAACTTTTCCAGAT
This sequence comes from Bdellovibrionales bacterium, assembly GCA_020435025.1. Classification (GTDB taxonomy): domain Bacteria; phylum Bdellovibrionota; class Bdellovibrionia; order Bdellovibrionales; family UBA1609; genus JAGRAG01. The sequence goes on from JAGRAG010000384.1 coordinate 9,557, forward strand.
AAAAAGTGGACTTTCGGAAATGTCCCCCAGTAAAGCTGCAGAGGCGTCGTTAGAAGTTGTGACTGTGAATAAGTTCTGTGTATATAAACCTACTCCAATAAAGTGACCTTTTGGGCTTTGGGCCGACAATGAAAGCGTGGTAAAGGCAAATGCAAATGAGATCAGCCCTTGAGTGATGTGATTAGATAAATATCTTTTCAAACTCTTTTCCCCCTCAATTTTTATCTAGAGTAAGTCGTCGACCCAAGTTGCTTGTCCGATCACTGGCGAGCTTGATTGGCGACTTGCTCTGCCGCTTTTTGAGCTGCTTCGGAATCACCAAGATAATAATGTCTAATAGGTTTTAGGTTCTCATCTAACTCATAAACAAGTGGGATCGCTGTAGGAATATTTAACTGGGAAATTTCATCGTCTGAGACATCATCTAAATACTTGATGAGGGCTCTTAGGCTATTGCCATGGGCGCAGATCAGAACTTTCTTTCCCAACTTAATTTGCGGGGCGATCTCATTTTCCCAGTAGGGAATGACTCGTTCCAGGGTTTGCTTTAAGGCCTCTGTTGAGGGAAGTTCTGTTACGGAAACATCACGATACCGTGGGTCCTTTTTAGGGTGGCGTTCATCGTCTTCCTCTAAGGGCGGCGGAGGAATATCATAGCTGCGCCTCCATGTAAAAACCTGCTCATTTCCGTACTTTTCGGCGGTTTCGGACTTGTTCAATCCTTGCAGCCCCCCATAGTGGCGCTCGTTGAGTTTCCAGCTACGAACAACGGGAATCCACATTTGATCTAGTATCTCTAGGTTGATCCAAAGTGTTTTGATGGCACGTCTTAAGACGGAAGTAAAGGCCACGTCAAATTGAAAACCTTCACTCTTTAGTAATTGAGCGGCATTTTCAGCCTCTTGCCTGCCTTTTTCAGTAATGTCCACATCCATCCAGCCTGTGAATCGATTTTCTTTATTCCAGGTACTTTCACCATGTCGGAGTAAAACGAGTTTGTGGGCAGTCATATCTCTCCTCGAATGTTTTTAATGAGATGAAGATAGACTAACAAAGTCTGAGAAAATTGCATCACTAAATAACAAGAGAAAGGAGCATATTGGCAAGGAGGAAAGAAGGGCAAGAAACGTTTGAGAATCACAAATTCATTGAGAGTAACGGAATTCCCTGAATATTGAACCGGAAAAATGGCATTATTTGTTTACTTTTAAGTGTTTATTAGATCTTTTAAGATTGAAGCATCCAGTTTTTGCTTTTATTTTGTGCAAAACTGCAGTAGTTTGCGATTTCAAGAGAGGGGGAGAGTTCTTGATGAGATTCGTCGCAGTTTGCCTGTTGGTGTTAGGTTGTGGATTTGGCAGTGCCGATCCAAGTAAGAAAAGCGAAGCTCCGATTTCGGCTGAGCTGCACCAGAAATCTGAGAGTTTGTGGAAGGTCGTAAAAAATACATTAAAAAGCCATATAGACTCAATTAAAGCTTCAAAAAACCGAAACCCGCTTAAAAGTAAATAGTTCTTCCCGAAATTTCTCTAAGAGAGTACTCCATGCGCAGTTCCGCAACTGCGGTGCAGTCATCTATGGCGGCTCCGCCTGGCGAGGGGGCTGTCTGAGCATGAAGTATTCTCTTTGATAAATCTTAGATAGATTTTGGGAAGAACTCTTTGCTTTGGAATACGAGAAGGTCCTGATTCTTTTTGACAAGGCACGAAATTTCGCTTAGTATCGCGACGTCTAGGAGGTCAGTATGAGTTTATCTCGCAATATAGTTTTAGTAGCACTTGTGATTTTAGGAGTGGCATCACGTTGGCTTCCTCACCCCCCTAACGTTTCACCAGTTATGGCTATCGCTCTTTTGAGTGGGGTTTATTTTTCTGGTAAGAAAGGGGCTGTTTTACTTCCCTTAGTCGCCTTATTCATCAGCGATCTTGTTTTGGGGTTTCATTCTACGATTTGGGCTGTTTATCTAGCTATGGCAGTCGTTGTTTGGGGGGCGGGGCAACTGTCCTCTAAAAGTCAAAGCTCTCCTGGTTGGCTAAATGTGACTTTAATGGGGTTGGGCGCTTCTGTTTGGTTTTTTCTGCTGACTAATTTTGCCGTATGGGCCCAAACAGGAATGTATCCACATACAGTGGATGGTCTTGTTGCCTGCTATGTCGCTGCAATCCCTTTCTTCCAAAACTCACTTATGGGAAATGCCGTATATATTTTCATTCTCTTTGGTAGTTACGAATTGATTCGACGCCATCTTCCTCAAGCGGCGACGGCTAGATAGAAATTACTGAATGGTCTCAACAGACACAGAATGAGGTTTTCGCCAGACGGCCATCTTTGAAAGTAAAATAATTCAGCTCTCACTCAACGCATTTTATATACGCCTCATTCGATCTGTAATATTTTGTTTCCAAATCTGACCATTTGGCGAAAACTTCAGAATCGACGGTATAAACGGCTCTCTTTATTTATAGCAAAATTCCAGCTATGGTTGCGGTCATAAAAGCAGCGAGGCTTCCACCTATGATGGATTTAACTCCTAGTCTAGCGAGGTCTGACTTTCTCGTAGGAGCAAGTCCCCCAATGCCCCCAATCTGAATAGCTATTGAGGAAAAGTTAGCAAAGCCACAAAGTGCATACGATAAGATGATTGTTGTTCGATCAGAGAGCTGATTCATAATTTGTGCTAAGTGCTCGTAGGCATACATTTCGTTAAGAATTAATTTCTCTCCAAGTAGCGCTCCGGCGATTCCGATCTCTTCTAATGGAATACCCATCACCCAGGCAATAGGTGAAAAGATCCAACCCAGAAGAACGGAAAAGGTCAACGTGGCCTTTCCATCAACATACATAATTTCGGGTACAAGGTCTTTTCCCCAGCTGGAAAAGTGAACAGCTTCTCCTAATGTACTCAGAATGCCATCAGAGAGGGCAATTAAGGCGATAAAAGCAAGGAGCATCCCTCCCACATTTAAAGCCAAAGAGAGTCCTTCCCCGGCCCCTTTTGCCGCCGCCTCAATGATGTTATGGTTGGATTCCGTTTCAATTTCATTGGGCACCTTTCCCATTGTCTCTGACTCCATGGTTTCCGGAATCAGCATCTTGGCAATGAGCAACGCAGCGGGAGCCGACATCACACTTGCTGTTAGTAGATGGCCTGCAATGTCTGGGATCTTTTTTTGTAAAAGTAAAACATAGGCGGCAAGAACTCCGCCAGCAACTGTTGCCATGCCTCCGACCATAATGGAGAGGAGCTCCGATTCGGTCATTTTTTTGAGGTAAGGTTTAACAATAAGAGGGGCTTCAGTTTGACCGACGAAGACATTGGCGGCGACAGAAAGAGACTCGGCTCCACTAATTTTCATAGTCTTATGCATAAGAATTGCGATCACCCACACCAATAATTGCATAATGCCTAAATGATAAAGAACACTCATGAGCGAACTCATAAAAATGATCGTAGGCAGCACTTGAAAAGCAAAAATAAAACCGAAGCTGGATGTGTCCTTTACGAGGTTCCCAAATAAAAAGGCGCTGCCCTTGGCTGTGTATGCCAGTAAAGAAATGACGACGTCATTTGCTCCCTGAAAAAGAAAGGCCAAGGGACCCGTCCAACCAAAAGCCGGAATGCCCAAAACAAGAAGAGCCAAGATCCACTGGAGTACAAGTCCTTTGATGACCAGCGGCCATGGAATATTTTTTTTGTCATGAGAAAAGAGATAGGCAATACCTAAGAGCACGAAAATGCCAAATAGTCCTATGAATTGTGACATGAAATCTCCCCAATTGCGAATGGGGAAAATCTCTCTGGGAAAGGGTTTTCTGTCAACAATTAACTGCTCGATGGAATTGGTGTTAAGCCCTGTACTCATTTAACAAGGCCTTTTAGAGCCTCATCTTGTCTCTCATTCTTTGTCGGGGATAGGAAAATGCCATCTTAAAATGGGTGCTGACACTCATGCAGTGTCATTTCACTATCTTCCGCGCTTAAGAGACATCTGAAGCACTAAAAGGTCTAGCTAAATGAGTAGAGGCCCTAGAATGCGTACTCGAGAATAAAATTTAAGTAGTGACCCGTGACACTCAAATCCATTGTGTTTTCTGGCTGGGTGGCAGTTGGTGACATAAAGGAACCATTGTCTTGACGATAGGCATAACCGGCAAAGCCCATTAAGGACTCACGAATTCTATAAGAGCCCAGAACCCCAAATTGATAGGAAAAGGTAGGATTAATGGTTTCTCCATTGGGTGCGGAACCAGCGACATTGTAGTAAAGGCGGCCGTTAAACTGAACTCCTAACTTGTTACTAAAGGGATGCCAGAGTCGAAAACCAGCATGCGGACCGATATTTCTGTGGATATTCACGCCAGTAAATGTCCCAGCTCCATCGTCTAGGACCATCGGAAGTTCCTTTAAGAAAACTCCGCCAGATAGTACAAGCTGATTGGAGTTCCAGTATCGTTTATAGGTCCCGTGCATCTCGGCCGAGGCGAACGTGTAATTTTCAGTGCCAATATTAAAGCCACTCATATCAACGATTCCAAAGACTCCAAAGTCCGCTTCTGGTTTGTGCCATCCGACACCAAGCCGACCAGTTCCTCCAATAGCATTTGGAAGTTTGGATATGGAATTCAGGTCCTTAGCTTCTAAGTTCATAAGAGTGATAAAGTAACTTGCAATGGCGTAAAAAGACTTGGGCTTTTCGATGGATTCTCGTAAGACGGCTTCTTCTACGGCGGCTGGGGTTCTTAATCCTCCGCTAACAGGAAATTCTAGTTTAGCAATGGGAGATTTACTTACGAGAGTCGCTTGAGGGCGAACGATCAGTCTGTAGGTTCC
>JAGRAG010000385.1 GCA_020435025.1 Bdellovibrionales bacterium
CATCACCCGCTCCATTAATTTCTTTGGCTCTTCTGGCTCTTCTCTCACTTAATTGTTGGTAACCCCAAAAAACTAATTATTATTTCCTTTCCACGGGTCACCATTTAATAGGGGCATAAACTTTTCGTTTAAGAGTTTAAAACCTGTTTCCATATCGTACAGATGACCCTGGCGAAGTAGTGGTTTTATGTCATTTAAGAATGGAGTTGAAGATTTCTTTAAATGTAAATTCTCTTCGAACTGTGCCCTGGAAATAGTTAAATCTTGTTTCGATATGTATTCACCAAAACATTTTATTATTTTTTCTGGATCTACGTTTAATGTGGCGTGAGCAATATCCAGGTCGAAGAGATCACGGCCTTTCTTACGCTGGTACAGTGCGCGTAGTTTTGTCCCGAGAAGTTCGTTTACATCAAATGTTTTAATTTTAGTTTTTCCATAAAACCAAGGGTTTTCAACTTCAAAATCATGCTCTTTGATGCCAAGTATATTGAAATGCTCTTGTGTGCTGATTTCTACTTTCAATTTAAGCTTTTGCACTGGCGGTATCTCTGATTCAAAGTTAAAGCGTAAAATTATCCTTGTAGGTTTTGTATCTACTTGTGGCTTCCCAAGCCAAGGAGATAGAGTGGAGTGGAGCGCAGTGCATCTATTATTGGTCCGTAGTCTTGATCTTCGGTAACTACAAAGTCAATGTCCTCTGAATAGCGACTCTTATCATCAATAAAAAGCTTATGAAGTGCAGTGCCGCCTCTAAAAGCCAGTTGTTGATTTAAAAAGTCCTGATTAAATATTTCAACCAGTGCTCTGGAGATAACAAGGTCTTGCTCAACCTGCGCATCGCTTGGCCAGGGCACAACACTTCTCCAGCTGATGATATGTGCCTGTGGGATCATACGTCGGCCTCCACTACTTCATTAACTTTAATTTTCCATTTTTCATTCATTTTGCCATCTTTTTGTTTTGAGTAGATTGCAAGTGGTATGAACTGTGGCTCTCGTCTTTCTACTTCTTCGTGTATAAAGCGAGTGAGTTCATCCTCTCCGCTATAGGTGTCAATGAGATATCCTAATCTCTGCAATACAGTGGTTTCAAAATGCTTTGAAACTGAGCCTAATTTCCTGGCTCGCAAATCTTTTGAAATTTCAATTATGGTATTTACAACATTGTCTAAATACCCAGATTTTTCGACATATTTTACTAGGTCACAAACAGTGACTTCTTTGGTCGATACATTCATGAAGCCAGTTTTGGTTTTTATTTTTTCTGTAGGAATGTCTGAAATATTCTTCTTGGAGGAAAACAAAATTCTTATTCCATTTAGCTCTATATTTCTGAGGGGGCCTTTGGTGATAACTTGAAACTCCATGGGCTGTTGGTGAGCGGCCCCATGAATTGCTGCTGCTGATAGGCAGCCCACATAGTAAGTCTTATTCAAATGATTCATCAGTTGGTCAATATAGTGCTCAGGTGGGAGGGGGCGGTCTTTATATTCTGGGGGTACAATGGCATAAAATTCCTTTTTAGGGCTTAATAGCATCCCCTTTTTAGAAAGCTCCCTCAGGGCTGCTTGGAAGCTAGAATTACTCATCTGACAGGCTTTTAGCGCCTCAGATCGAATAAAATGAGACCTTCCATTTTT
>JAGRAG010000386.1:0-11486 GCA_020435025.1 Bdellovibrionales bacterium
TAAGTAGACTTTCCAAATAGAAGTTGGCTTATCTAAATTATTATCTTTTCTTTCTGGAGTGAAAAAAGCCAACATGATTTTACTTTTTGTGGACTGCTCTTGAAAAATTTTTTCTCTTTGCTTTCTAAACTCGTCTTCTGACCATTGATAGTAATTTTGTTTTTTTCGTAATAAAGCTTCTTCTACCAGTGAGTTTAAAAATGTGACTCTTGCATTAAAGGTATTATAAAACCCACTATATTTCTGAGATTTTTGAGTGTGATCTTCAATGGTGGAAATAAAATTATCTTGATTGAAGGTATCTTTATTTTTACCGTTAGTTGCACAAGCCGTGGTAAATAACAGAAATGAAATACTTATTATCTTTGAAAAACCAGTCACACTATTTACCTTTTTGAGTTTCTAAAAATTGAAAAAAATCACTATAGACAGTTGCCTTATCAAGATCATTAAAAATCTCATGATAACTCTGATCATATTTATAAAAGGATTTTACTTTAGACTTAACTAAGGAATAGAACGTTTCAGAGGCGGAAGCGTCAACGATTTTATCTTTGCCAGAAATTTGCAGTAGTAAAGGAAGTTCAATTCGAGCGGATTGCTCGAGAGTCAGTTCTGAGTTTTTCAAGATACCTAAAAATAGATTGGGCGAGATTCGATCTTGCCTTAGGGGGTCTTTGTCATATGTTTTTAAGTGCTCCGGATCTCGTACTAAATTCCGATAGTCGATTTCGTTAAAAAGCGTCAGTTTGGGCATCAAACGTCCAATAGTTTTTGCAAATTTCTTTTTGATTTCAGGAACATCAACAGCAATGCCGAGCAAAGGCGAGCTTAAGCAGACAGCTCGATAAATGGATGGGTCTTTCGATAAAATATGTCTTAGAGTGATTAATCCGCCCATAGAGTGTCCAAATAAAATTAAAGGTTCGGGCGAGTTTTTAGATTCTTTGATTTTGGACACCAATGTCGAAAGGTCCATTTCATAATCTTCAAAAGAGTCGACAAATCCTCGTTGTCCATCAGATCGCCCATGTCCACGTAGATCCCAGGAAAACACATTCCAATTTTTTGCGCTGGCGCGATTGGCGAATTCGGAATAACAGTCTGAGTGTTCACCGAGTCCATGAGTGATGATGAGTGTTCCTAAAGGGTTGTCGCACTCCCAAAATTGGAAAAAAATCTTGAGTTTATCTATCGATTGAAAATGACCTTCTGAGCGTTTGAGCATAATACTTTGTAGTTTAGGGCAATTCTTTGGTCGGTCAAGAGAGATTGCTCGTATAGGGACATTAGAGTACTCTAAGTCTATGTCTATGTTAAAATTTATTCTAGCTTTGTTCGTGCTTCACGCTTTTATTGCTTTGGCTCAGGCGCCTCAAAATGGAGCTCCTAGAGGATTTGAAACGGGGTTATTTATAGGAAATGTCTTGCCGAATCAGGTTCCTGGCATGACGGAAATTCACCCACAAGGTGGTTTACGTACAGGATGGAGTGAGGGAAACGGTGGTGTTGAGTTGTCTCTTGCAACGGGAAAAGGCGAGGGTGTCGAGTGGGGGGATGCGAGTCTAAGTTTGCGGATGGATATCCCAGTCGACGTTTATATTGCGATGGCCTATATTGGAATTGATTACATTCGATATCAAGGTGTGAATGAGGAGCTTAAGAGTTTTGGCGGTGGGCATGTCGGTGGGGCCCTTCTGGTGCCGTTAGGTGGTCCAGCGGGATTTCGGTTTGATATGAAATTTAATGTGAATCCAGGAACGTCTCTTTTAATCGCAGCAGGACTTGTATTGACTTTTGGTGACTCAAAGGGCCCGTAAACATTTGAAAAATTTTATGTTTTCAATGTCAGTCACCAAATTCTCCGAAAGAGTTTTTATCTTTTGTAGTATGAAGTTGAGGAAACAATCGAGTCGACTCCGGGCCCTAGTGGCGATTTGCTTAGAGGAAAGTCTATATTATAATGGATACCACGACTTTCTTTGCGCATTTGCGCGCAGCGCACGGAAAGCATAGCTACAAGGGCAATGTTTCTTAACTCCAAGATATCGGAATGAATTTGTGATTTAGAATAGTATTCTTGGATTTCTTGCTCAATATATTTGAGGCGCGTTTTTGCTCGTTCGAGCCGGCGATTTGAGCGAACAATTCCCATGTAGTTCCACATAAGACGTCGGACTTCTTCCCACATGTGCGAGACGACAATGAGTTCATCTGAAATTTGATGCTCCTGGCTAGGAAAGGGGGAAATTTCAAGGGCTCTAATAGAGGTATCCGTTTCAATCAACGCACTATTAGCTGCATTATGTGCGAGAACGAGGCATTCAAGTAGAGAATTAGAGGCGAGGCGGTTGGCCCCGTGCAATCCAGTACATGCTGACTCTCCTAAAACTAATAAGTTAGGGATGTCTGTCACCCCAGCACTGTCACACAGGATGCCTCCGCAGAGATAATGAGCTGCTGGCACCACGGGTATAGGGGATTCAGAAATATTTATTCCAAGTGACAGACATCTATTATAAATAGCGGGAAAACGGCTCTTTAAAAAAGTTTCGGATTTGTGCGTGATATCTAAAAAAACGCAGTCCGCTCCCGATTTTTTAATTTCTGCATCTATCGAACGAGCGACGATATCTCGCGGCGCGAGGCTTCCAAGAGGATGATAGGGCTTCATAAAAGCTTCGCCTTTTGAGTTGATTAACTCTGCACCCTCTCCTCTTAGGGCCTCACTTATCAAAAAGTTGCGAGATTGGGGATGGTAAAGACATGTAGGGTGAAACTGCATGAACTCCATATTTGCGACTCTCGCGCCGGCTCTAAATGCCATCGCGATACCGTCCCCAGTTGCACCACTCCAATTAGAGGTGTATTGATAGATTTTGCCTGCTCCACCGGTTGCAAGAACCACTTTCTGAGCTTTAATTGCGAATATCTCTTGCGTCACTTTGTTCAGAACATATGCGCCAATACAGACATTTTTGCCGAGTGTGTAAGGAAAGGCGTCTTGAGTGAGAATCAAATCTATCGCAAAGTGTTCTTCTAAAAAATAGATATTCTTGAACGTACGAGCTTTTTGCAAAAGATGAGAGTGGATATCCGCTCCAGTGTGATCCTCCACGTGGAGAATTCGTCTTGCAGAATGACCCCCTTCACGCGTTAAAGAAAAAGAGTGAGATTCGGAATTTGTATCGAATTTGACTCCCCAATTGACAAGATCTTGAATGCGTTCGGCTCCTTGACAAACCATTTCTTCAACAACATCAGCCCGGCAAAGCCCAGCTCCCGCCGTCAATGTGTCGAGAGTGTGTTGTTGGAGGCTATCTGACTCTGAAATCACTGCTGCGATTCCTCCTTGAGCCAATTCAGTATTTCCGGTGTTGAGGTTTCTCTTGGCGAGAATCCCAATTCTTGCCCCTGAGTTTTTCTCCGCAATTTTAAGTGCATAAGCCAGCCCTGCGAGGCCAGAACCAATAATTAGGTGATCGAAGTAATGTGACATGCGACATATTTAGTGAATATGTGAGTGGGAAGCAACTGTGTTGGCGGGCTTTTAAGAAAATTCTTTCTAACTTTTGAAATTCGATGTCTGTCACCTCTGAGAGTTTGGTGTCCGTCCTTATCAGCTTGAGTTTGGAGAGCTAAATATCTAGAAATTGCAGACGTAAGTCTGGTAGGCTTTTGTAAACCTTAAAAGTTCCAGTACATTCAATAAAGCGATGTGAGATTAAGATCTTGATCCTTTGCGGCATAATAGGTGGTTACCGCAGAGGACCTGTCCAAAGTCTTGCTTTGCAGGGGCTCATAAAAGTAACATGAAGTCGAGAGTGTGTTCCAAAATTATCAACCAGGGATGGGGTGATGAAGGTATTTTTAAAAGTCGGGGTTGTCCTTTTGGGATCTTTAGTGGCCGCCATACTTTTATCTTTCTGGATATTGAATGGGCAACTTTCTCATTTTCAAGTCGCCAATAAAAAAGCGGAGCTCGACAATAAGCTCTCTCTTATTAGTAGTGCCTTGGAACTACAAAGTGAATCGGCTATAAAGAATTTATTACGTCTGGCCTCGGATGAGTGGTCTTTTCGAATGGATCGGGATCAACGATCCGGATTGACAGCTGCGAAAACTTTTCAGTTGAAGCAAAGTGAGTTTGTCGGTGTTTTCGAGTTCAAGAAAAACGACTTATCGGATTGGAGAATGTCTTGGGGGAGTGTTTCCGATGATTTTCTAGAAAAGACTCCTGAACTGTACTGGTCTGAGTTTAGTAAGAAATTCCCCTGGCATAAGGTAAAAGGAGATACGGCCTATTGGGTCCGAATGCTTGGACCTCAAAGAGATGTTTATTTAGCTCTTCTTATTCAGGCTAGTTTTCAAGACAGTCACCTAGATGGTTCCGGACTAGAAGTATCTCAAGCGACGAATAGAGATTCAATTCTTTTGGGGTTGCTCCCAATTCGATATTTTGAGCGCTTAGGGATGGGCGTAAAGGGGACTGACATTAAAGTCATGGTTGTAAATCAAGACGGATTTGCACTATTGCATCCCGAGGGCAACTATATTGGTTCTAATATTAAGTCTTTAGCATCTATAAAGAAGGCTATAGATGAAGAAGCTCCACAAGGACATTTTGATTTTCATGGTGAAGATGGAAAGGGTTATTTGTCAGGTTTTTACAAAGTTTTAGCATCAAATTTAAACTTGGTTATTGAACAGGAAGCGCTTTCCTATATTCGACCATTTACGGCGGCGGTTGTTACGAAAACAGTTTTTTATGCCTTTGGCATTTGGGCTATTTTCTTCGGTATATTGGTATTTATTTTATATAGACTGGGCCATGACTTTTCGACACTAAAAAATGCCGTCCACCGATTCGTAAATGATGAACCAATTGCGATAACAGGACCCAGTGGGGGCGACATTCGAGGGTTATTGGAAGGGTTGCAAAACCAAAATAATATTCAACCCATGTCTTCTAAGGCTGCACCGTCCAGTCAGGAACAGAAGTCAGAATTGGATCCTTCGGTACCAAATTCAAACTTTGAAGGTATGGAGACAGACTTTAAAGCGCTCCCGAATCTACGTTCAACATATGAGAAACTCAGTCGAGGATTGTCTGAATCGTTAAGGTCACCATTGGCTTCAATTATCGGTCATGTTCAAATGGTCCAGGGACGAGTAGATCAGGGAGTTGAAAGGCATTTTCAAGTCATTCAAGAAGAGGCGCGCAAAGCCAGAGAGATTGTGGATAGTTTGACGAAATTCGGACAAGGTGGATTTGACGAAGCCATACAAAAAGTAAATGTTCTTGAAACCGTCTACTTTGCGAAGGAGTCTGTCACCAAGAGGATTCAAGAATCAGATATTTTTTGGGACCAAGAGGTTTCAGCGGACATTGATTTCTTTGCTCAGCCAACAGTGATTAAAGAAGTTCTCGTGGAGTTATTTTCTAATGCCATTGATGCGGCCTCGAATTCGGTCGAGAAAGTTGTAAGAGTTTCGGCGAATCGGACAAATATGACGGTCTCCATTGTTGTTGAAAACTCCGGAAAACTAGAAGGGGATTTAAATAAATTTTTAGACCCTTTTTATACAACTAAAGACTCTGAAGTGCATCCTGGTCTTGGTTTGAGTGTGGTCAATGCGATGATACGAGCTTTTAGGGGTACTGTCACATTTAACAAATCAATACTTGGAGGATTAAAAGTTATATTAGAGCTTCCTCAACTAGACACTGAAAAAGCAAGTACACAGTCAGTGAGAAATGACATTGAAGGACCTATTCCTGTTTCAATTCTTGAAAAGCCGGAGTGCTCCGAATTGGCAGACTTTAAAGAGGTGGAGATTGCAGAATATATTGACCATGAGGAGTGGACAGTGGGTGAAAGCAACAGTGATGGAAAAAATAAAGGCATCAGTCGTAAGGTGCACGAGAACGACGGAATTATCGTTCATGAAGCAAAGTCTAAATTAAACCCTGCGCAAAATGAACCCCAAAGTAGTGATGAAAGCATTGAAGTTACGGTGGATCTTTCTTCTTTAAAAAGTGAGGGTTTTGAAAAAACAGTACCGGTTGGGCCAAAGGCATCTTTAGGTTTATCTCGGAAAGCTTCGGAAAATGTCGGACCGGCGATTCCAGTGCAGGTAGGTTCGGAATCGGAAAAGAACGGCGAAAACCCCTTACTAAAACGTAGAGCCGATGACAATGTCGGACCCAAAATGCCATCGGAGATCGGGGACGAGCCGGGTATTGAATTAACTCAGCCTTTACATAAAATGAAGCGTAAATCAGATAGAGAGATGGATTTAACTCAAAACCTTGTGCCAAAATCAAAAGACGATATCTTTGATAAAGAGGGTGATTTTGAGCTGACTCAAGCTCTCACAAACGATGAAGTCGCCACTGAATCGTCGCTGGATTTAACTCAAACACTGGGTCCCGAAGAGAAGTCTGTAAGTAAAAATAGTCATGATATGACTCAGGTTCTATCCGCGGACTCCGATTTAACTTCGAATTTAACTGAACCCATTTTGGATCGAGTGAGCCATTCTGATGAGGTGACAGATAAAATTCACGGTCAATCTAGTCCCGTTTATCAACCTCTACCCAAAGTAGGTAGTATAAAAAACCTTGATAGCAACCCTCCTGGTTTACCGATTCAACGCCCTAAAGCCCAAGGGGATCAAGAGGGAGCCATGGAGTTTCCACCAACTCCGGCCGACGACTTATTACAGAGTCGCCCGATGAATGAAGAGTCTGAGGACTCCAGTGCAATAGATTCCAAGAAACAAAGTGAACAAAATGACAAAATACCTGTAAAGATTAGACCTCCAAAAATAAAGGATTAATTTTGGATATCTCAAAATATCGCCCCCAATTTACTATATATACCGTTGATTCGAATCAAGAGCGCTTAACCGTTCTTGGTGATATTATTTATGAGGCGGGTTACGCCTCTGAATATCGATTCCAAGACAACTCCAAGGCACTGTTCGAACTTCGAAAAAATCCACCTCATGTCGTTGTGTATGCCCTTTCTGAAGATCCAGCACCAAAAGATATTTTGAGGGATGGGCAATTTGTCGAAGAAATTCTAAAGACGGCACCGGAAACACATATAATCTTGGTTTGTAGTTCAGAAGAGTTAGATTACGGATTAGCGTTTTATGAAAAGGGAGTTTTCGATGTTCTGGGTCTGCCTTTAGATGGTGAGATTCAATTGACGGCTGCTGTGGATCGAGCGATTCGCATAGATTACTACAATTATTTGAACGAACAACTTAAAGAAGAAACCTCGAGTTTGGACGTGCCAAGTAGTGACTTGTTTCAGTTGGCACAGCTTCGTCAATGGGACCAAAAGTTGTCGAAAACAAGTGGCCTAAGTGATTTAGTCCCATTGCTAATGGACGATCTCCATCGACATTCAAATGGAAAAACTGTCTTATATTTTAAGTATATTGAATCGCGAGGAACTTTGGTGGCATCGTACTCGTGTGGAGTTTCATTTGCGAGTGTTCGAGGAATAGGAATAGATTTATTAACGGGACAAGATGATTTTATGAGAGATCAATTGTTTTTGCCGGCCTCCATACCTAAAATTAAGCAGATGATTCACGAGGTTTTCTCTGTTGACCAGTTCTGTGCTCACTCTTTAGTTCAATATGGAAAGGTTAAAGGAGTTGTCGTTGTCTTAGATGTCAATCAGGACTTTGTTGCAGACGAGTACGTTAAGTTTGTTTTTAATTTGGCGGAACGATATTTAGATTACATAGAAGTTACAAATAAATATAAACGATTAAATGTGTATGACGAAGAAAGTGGATTCTATAATCGATCCACTTTTATGGAAGTCGTTCAAAAAGAGATCTCACGTTCGCGAAGAATTGAGCTGCCGATCTCTTTAGTTATTTTTCATATACATATTAGAGTTAAGACGGGACGTTATCTTGATCGGTCCGATGGCCAAATTATATTTAAAATGATTAGCGCCATTTTAAAGCAAAATTGTAGAGTGTATGACCAGTTTGGAAAATTTAGTGAAAACCAGGTGGGTTTACTTTTACCACATACTGGCAAAAGAGATGCGGCAATAAAGGCTGAAAAACTAAGACGGATTTTGGAAAGTGCAAACTATTCGGAAATCATCCCGGTGATTGATTCAGTAAAAATATTGGGAGGAGTCAGTGAATACCCAAGTGTTTGTGCTGATGCCGATGAGCTACTTAGTATGGCGGATGATGCATTAAGTTCTTTGGATGCAAATAGTGCGGGCAAAGTGTGTTTGGTTAAAGCAAAAGAGGGGTTTGTTCCGGACTTCTTCGTGGCGGAGACCTGATCTCCGTTGTTTTTTTCTGGTTCTTGGAATTTTTGCCCTGCAGTTCTGGACAAGGAATGTTATGGATGTCCGTCTCCACCAATACTGAAAACAGAGACAGCTAGGAGTCAATGAGTTTGCATACGGAAGAAATATTACGACGTACTTTTGCTGAAATTTCTTTAGATAACCTCCGTGATAACGTCCGGGCGTTAAAAGGACTGGTCCCGAAAAAATTTTTCTTTTGTCCGATGATCAAATCAAATGGGTATGGTCATGGAGACATAGAAGTGATGCAGGTTCTCCAAGAAGAAGGGGTAACTCAGGTAGGGGTGGCCTTGGTTGAAGAGGGCATTCATCTTCGGCAAAATGGCTTTCGACACGTCGATATTCTAGTTTTTGGAATTACAGGGCAGCACGGCGAGAGATCTATGATTGAACACAATCTAACGCCGGTCATCAGTTCATTTCATCAGATCAAGGAATTGGCGAGTCTTGTCCCCAAGGAAAAGTCACCATACGGAGTCCATATTAAATTTAATACGGGAATGAATCGTTTAGGTTTTGAGGCAGATGAAGTCAAAAAGGTGACAGACATGCTTAAGGAATACCCTCACCTCGAAGTCAAAGGGGTCTGTAGTCACCTATCGGACGGAGAAGACGCTAGTTTCCTTGATGGAAGGTCATCTGTTCAATTTCGGATTTTCCAAAAAATAGCGACTCATTTTCCAAAAAATGTTGGGCTTCATATACATAATAGTGCGGGTTTTTTAGGAAGCGTAGCGACAAATGACCAGTGTTGGGGAAAATCCCTTAATGTCAGTCCCCATTTGAAGTGGGGAGTTCGGCCAGGTATTGCTCTGTATGGCGTATACCCAAGTCTGTCACCACAGGATCTGGCTCAGTTAGAAGTTCAAGGAGTTCGGCTAAAACCTTGTATGGTATTGAAGTCGGAGGTGGTGAAGTATCATCGACTCAAACGGGGGCAGCGCGTCTCTTATGGGGGGACTTGGGAAGCACAACGGGAGTCGGTTATAGGTGTTGTTCCCATAGGATATGCTGATGGTTTTGGCAGAAATTTTTCTAATAAAGGCCAGATGCTTTTTCGGGAAAGGCGAGTGCCCGTTGTTGGAACCGTCTGTATGGATTATGTGATGATTGATTTAACTGAGGTTCTGGGTGATAACTTTGGTTCCGTTGGTGAAGAAGTTGTTCTATTTGGAAAACAGGGAGCTGCTGAATTGTCGGTTGATGAGGTAGCAAAAACAGCAGATACCATCCCATATGAACTGCTAACTTGCATCGGGAGACGAGTCCCAAGGCAATATGTAACAGGATCTATTTGAAGTGGGCTATTGGGCAAAGAATCGACATAAAATCAATAACGCCATTGATGACTTCTTTTTAGGTTTAGGGCGGAGTATCTACGAATTCTTCACATATACCGGACAGGTCACTCTCTTTTTTGTAGACTCCTTAAAGCTTTTATTCCTTAAGCCCTATCGGTTTGAAGAGGTTGTTAAACATATGGAGTTTATTGGGAATAAGTCGGTTCTCATTATCAGTTTAACAGGGGCCTTCACCGGGATGGCGCTTTCCTTTCAAATATATCTTGGTTTTTTAAAAGTGGGAGCTACCAATTTGGTTGGACCAACTGTTGCTTTAGGGATTGTCCGAGAATTGGGTCCCGTACTTACAGGGCTGATTGTCGCCGCTCGTGCCGGAGGAGCTATGGCCGCTCGCCTGGGAACAATGAGAGTTTCAGAGCAAATTGATGCTCTCGAAGTCATGGGAATTGAACCGAGACAGTATCTGGTTTCTCCTCGTGTGATTGCTGCCCTTATTTCTATGCCTCTTTTGTGTGGGGTTTTTGATTTTGTTGCTATAATTGGGTCTTACTTTTTATCAATCCACGTATTGGGACTAGATCCGGCCGTCTTTTGGGATAAAATTCAGTTGTGGCTAAATCCGGTGGATATCAACGAAGGATTGATTAAAGCGGCCGCTTTCGGCGTCGTCTTTTCTTCGATCTGCACTTATAAGGGATTTAACACAAAAGGTGGGGCTAAAGGGGTGGGTGAGGCCACGAATGGGGGCGTCGTAGCTTCAATGGTCCTTATAATTGTTGTGAACTTTTTTATGACCTACTTTATTCGTTTTCTTAAGAACATATTACCGGGATTTTAATGTTGGAAATCGCAGTCGATATCAACAATGTCTATAAATCCTTTGATGGCGGCCAAGAGTTTGTACTTAAGGGAATGAACTTAAAGATTCCAAAAGGGCAGTTAACAGTCATCATTGGATTTAGCGGGACTGGTAAAAGTGTTTTACTAAAGCACATTCTCGGTCTTCACACTCCAACTTCGGGGACAGTCTCTGTTTTTGGGCAGGATCTCAATACGATGACGATGGAACAAAAAATAAAATTTCGTACCAATTTGGGTGTGATGTTCCAACATGCCGCTCTTTTCGACGACATCACAGTTTTAGAAAATGTTTGTTTCCCCTTAGTGGAGCATCGACGCGACTTATCAGCAGATGAGATCATCGATATTGCTCGGGCTCGCTTGAAAATTTCAGGACTCGACGAAAAGCATTATCATAAGTTACCCGAGGCCCTCAGTGGCGGAATGCGTAAGCGCGTTGGTCTAGCACGTGCGTTAGCCCTAAATCCAGATATCTTATTATATGACGAACCAACGACTGGATTAGATCCCATTTTGACGGAAATGGTGGATAATTTAATACTGGACACGCATCGTCATCAAAAGGGGACGACATCCGTTGTGGTGAGCCACGACTTGCTCGCAGCATTTCGTATTGCCGACCACGTCGTCATGTTGGATAAGGGGAAGGTATTGTTAGAAGGGACTCAAGAAGACTTTTTTAATACCGACATAGAATTAGTAAGTCGTTTTATTTCCAAAGGTTTTAGGAAAGATTGATGTTTAATACTCCGGAATTCAAAGTGGGCTTTTTGGTGATTGTGGTTTCTTCATTAATAGGAATCATGTCCATTAAAGTGACCGAAGGCCCGGGGTTATTGCGAACCAGTAAAGAGTATTGGTTTGATATCAAAGACGCGGGAGGCTTGGTGCCCAGTGGGGCCGTCAAAGTTGCCGGAATTAAAAAGGGAATAATTAAAGAGATTGAGCTTGTCGGAGGACATGCGAG
>JAGRAG010000386.1:11492-11847 GCA_020435025.1 Bdellovibrionales bacterium
GTCCATCTTGTCGTCGATCACGACGTTCCAATGAAGATTACGGGTCATGTCGAGATTCGCGCCGATGGAATATTGGGTGACAAACATGTTGAATTGGTAACGGGAGCACCGGGTGACCCGGATCTTGCACCTGGTGAAAAAATTGGCAGTATTGCACAGCGAGGCTCCCTAGAAAATCTTGTCGGTGAGGTGAGTAAGATCACCCAGTCTTTAGGAGATGTTGCTGAAAACCTAAAGCGAGCAATGGGTCCTGAGGGGGACCGGGCAACGACTTTGGGAAGAATCATTAGTAATTTGGAAAAGATCACTGACGATGTGGCCCATATGACGGGGCGCAATCGAGACAAAGTCGATG
>JAGRAG010000387.1 GCA_020435025.1 Bdellovibrionales bacterium
ATTAGAGATTCTTTAAATGCCTTTTTGTTTTTTGGATATGACTATTTTTCTGAGCTTGGAACTGAAGCAGCGTTTCGATCAAAATTGAGAAATAACAGTGTGAGGGGAGACATTGTTAAGGCTGAGTTTGTTTACGACTACTCCATATTCTCGGCTGTGACGAAGTTAGAGTGGCAAGTGGGTCGCTACTTAGTTTCCCCCTATGTAAACATCGGAATGAATGAAAGTGCATTTAATGGCGAGAACCTCCATTCCTTTTTGGGGATTGACTTGGGCTTTGCGCAAACGACATTAGGGGTCAACTATGTTGATATTCAAAAAAATGCGCTTATAGCCATTTATACTGACGAATCCATTGATCGCGCGAATGTAAGTGGCTGGGAAGCTCGGGCTCAACATAAGTTTTCAGATCAATTCCGGTTGAATTTTCAGGTTTCTTTGTTAGATGATCGTGAAATTGATGAACAAATTGTTACTACGAAGCTGTCCGCGACCATTTGGAGTCAGCTATGAAATACGGGCTGCTTCTGACTCTTGTGTGTTTAACCATAACATCCTGTGGGAGATCTCCGGAGGATTCGAACTCTGCGATCATGGATTTTAAGATTGTAGATGTTCAGATGGAGGGTGTGAGTGACACCTCGCCAAAGTTTTCTTTTCCAAGTCAAAATAGAAAATACAAAATTGCCGGTACGGCAGTAGATAGTTATACCCTCAATCCCATTCCCCATGCCAGTTTTATAATAGACTATGGAATTGAAGGAAAAGTGACAGTTCAAAGCGATGCGAGCGGTCGTTTATTTTGGAACGAACTGATTCGTTTCAATCTTTTAAATGAGAAAAAGCGCATTCTAATAACAAGAGGCTTTTCTGCGCAAACGAGTCAGGCGAGCGCTAGCGAAGTTTCGTACTCTATTTATCCGTATGCTTCTTACATAAGTGATGATGTCAGTGAGTTTTTAATCCACAACGAAGTGGTTCCAGATGAATTTGTTGATAAATTGGATGCAGCCAAATGGAATAAAAGAAAAGCAGAGTTGCATTCTAAAAATGCCACATTGCAATTGAAGTATTTAAAGCCAAGCAATCAAGGTGGTGTTTACCGTTTTCAATTAAATTCTGAAGTTTCTGTGATTTTAGAGAAGTCCAATGGCGAAGAATTCGATTATGATCTACAAAACAGTCAGTTTGATCTGCAGCTTATAATCTATGAGGGGCGGGCGGATAGGGATTCCGCTGTGGCTTTATATTCTGGGTATTTTAAAGACGTTAAAGTACTTAATGGAAAACTGGATCAGGAATTTGAAGGCACAATTTCTCTTAGAAATTTTACCTCAGACATCTATGTCGGAATTCGTTTGATCCCCACCGTTCAAGCTGATCAATTTTCCGAGTTTCACGGACTTTATAATTTGGGTAAGGTGGGTGAGGTGCAAGGGCGCCATGAATTGACGTTTGAACGTGCTCTAAACTCTCGTCACTCGGCATATAAAATTCCTCAGCCTTATTCTGTCCAAAAAGACGGGGTAGACAACTCTATTAAGAATATCAATTTTTCTAAATTGGATCTAGAATATGATTTGATTGAAGATGGAGAAACGCCGACATGGCGATCGATAATTTATCGTTCTTCAACTTGTGCCAAAGATCTCTATAATGGCAACGAATTAGCATTTGAGAAATTTAAAATCGTTAAAACTTCTGGGGAAGAGATCATTCGAGAAGCCGATGGAGATGGCTGCCTGTTTTGGAATGAAAGAATTGAGCATAAATATTATAAGCCGGAGAGTTTCTTTACACGGACGAATACTATAACTCATATTTCCTCAAACATTTCTCGTCATGTTACGAGTTACATTAATCCCTGGACCATTCTGACGATCGGTCGTGATGAGCGTGAGATGGATAAGGCCACTCTCGCCCGACTAGCCAGTCGAGAAGTGGTTCATCCTCGTTTGTTTCTTGCTGAATACTTTTATGAAACCATTGGCGTAACCTACTATATAGATCAGTTTTTGACGTTGTTTGTTCGAAAAAACATCCAGCTCGTTTTAGAATTTGAGGTGACTCGATACTCATCTTTAACAGATGGGATCAATGCCAAAGAAGCTATTCGGGACGGAGTGTATTTGTTGAAAGTGGCTTTAGAGAAAAGCTATATTGATACTCGGAAGTCTCAGGTAGATATTGACCAAACTATGGAATCAGTTGAGGTCCGTAAAGGAGAGACTCGAAAGCCTTTAGAATATATCTATATAGTAAATAAACTGGTGAGAGTATGGAACGGGCATATCATTACTCCGATAGAACTGTCGATCCATGATCTTCGGTTGATGACTGTGAGATCCAATTTTTTGGTGCAATTGGAAACTATAGAACAGAACCATCTCAATTTAAGTAAGAATTTTGATATTGAAGAAATTAAAACCGACCGAGTTGTAGGCAAGATCCAGCAGGCTTTTCCCGGACAAGAGCCGAACTTGGATCTGCTCGTGGATCACGACTCGGGTTTGCCAACGCGTACCTTTGCTGGGCCTATGGTTTTGTTAGAGATCGAAGGAGGAGCGGAGGTAAGGCCTACAGATGCCATGAATATTTGTGAGACAGATGACTGTAACTTTCTTGAGCGGAACAATCCGGAGTTGCGTAAGAGAATCTACAAACACGATAAAAAGTATTATGGAAATATTCATCATC
>JAGRAG010000388.1 GCA_020435025.1 Bdellovibrionales bacterium
CATTTCCCCTTCACTCTATCGAATTTCTTCTCAAGTCACAAAACTTAAAACTCTCCGATATTGAGTGCTTTGTTTACTACGAAAAACCTATCTTAAAATTTGAACGACTATTAGATACCTATCTCGGTAGCGCTCCAAAAGGGTTTTTAAGTTTTTGTGAGTTTGTACCAAAGTGGTTTAAAGAAACTCTGTTTATAGAAAGAGTTTTCCACAAAAAACTATCGTCATTAAAACAATATGGGCCTTACAAGCAATTGAAATTGTTCTATTCAGAGCATCATCGGTCTCACGCAAGCTCGGCATATTTCCCATCGCCTTTTTCCAAGGCGATTGTGATCTGTATGGATGGCGTTGGAGAAAAAGAGACGACCACGGTTTGGGTAGCGCGGGGAACTAATCTAATAAAGAAGAGAGTCATTCATTACCCGGATTCACTGGGGCTACTCTATTCTAGTTTCACCTCCTACTTGGGATTTAAAGTTAATTCTGACGAATATAAAGTCATGGGGTTAGCTCCTTACGGTGTCCCTCAATACGAGGATCTTATTTTTAATCATATTATTGAGCTTTTTGAAGACGGATCGTTTGTTTTGAATCAAAGTTATTTTGATTTTAACGCCAAGTTAAGAATGACGAGTCAAAATTTTCATGATCTTTTTGGTCAAGAGCCTAGAAAATCAGAAGATGAGATAACTCAGTTTCACAAGGACGTCGCTCGTTCTATCCAAGCCGTTTTAGAAAAAGTAGTTTTAAAAATTGTAGATGTTGCTTGTAGAGAGTTTGAAATATTCGATGTCTGTCTTGCCGGTGGGGTCGCACTTAACTGTGTTGTGAACGGTAAGATTTTGCAGGAAACATCCTGCAAAAATATTTGGATTCAACCAGCTGCCGGGGATGCGGGAGGTGCTATAGGGGCGGCTCTTCTGGCGTGGTATGATATTTATAAAGGTCAGCGCCTCCCATCTATAGCTGGAGACTCCATGCAAGGAAGCTTCCTGGGTCCAAGTTACTCTGAAGACTCCATTAAAGAGCTTTTAATTCGCAAGCGACTTCCGATTCAACAATTCGAGTCTATTGAAGAAAAGGCTATCGCTGTTGCGGATCGTATTTTTCAGAGTCAAACAGTAGGTTGGTTTGAAAAAGCTTTGGAGTTTGGCCCGAGAGCATTGGGACATCGGTCGATTTTAGGAAACCCATTTGATCCCGAAGTTAGAGAGATCATTAATCGCAAGATAAAAAAAAGAGAGACATTTCGTCCTTTTGCTCCGGCACTGCTTGTGGAAGATGCTCCAAATCTCTTTGCAACAGTTCACGAATCCCCCTACATGTTGTTGGTTGATAAGGTCCAACCTAAATCGGGTCTAGAAAGTGCTTCTTATATGCCGGCAACCACCCACGTGGATGGCACGGCACGAATTCAGACCGTCCAAGATGATCCAGGAAGTGGGTTTGCAGAACTCCTTAGAGTTGTAAAAAAACGAAAAGGCGTTGGGGTGGTATTAAATACTTCCTTCAATGTCGCTGGAGAGCCAATAGTGTGCAGTCCGGAGGAAGCTTTACAATCTGCTAAAGCGGCGCAGTTGGATTTTTTGGTTTTAGAAAATTTTTATTTAACAGGGGAGCAGCTTCAGAAAGTAGAGTCCCCTGGACACCTTTCAGGAAAAGCCTTAGTGCCGTTTTGGAGTCAGGTGAAGCCCCTCCTGCTATTCATGGTTGTTATGGGTTGGGGATTTTGGATTCACAGCTGGGTGGGGTTGGCCGTTGCTGCCAGTTCCTATTTGATATTAGCGGCGATTTATTTTTTTCTAAGAAAACAAGGTATATTGAGAATCACGTACTTTGATATATTAGGTCGCGTGAACAATATGATTGTTATTGCACTTCCTTATTTTTTACTATTGGTGCCCTTTTCTTTTATTACTAAGGTTGCTGGAAAGCCGATACCATTTGAGAGGACTTCTCGGTGGCTCAAAATGAGTCAAACGGAAGAGGCCGATACCTTTGATTATACCGTACAGTTTTGATTTTAGCAGACAGCGAGCACTTCGAATCATTTGGAAATAGCTCCATTAGGTTTCTATTTTAGCGATTTAATATAAGTGATTAAGTGCCGAGATGAACCGTTAATTTTCGAGGCTGCTATCAAGAGGAAGTCTTTGAAAACCAAGTAAATCAGATCTCACTCATCGTATTTCATATACGCCTCCTTCGATCTGAAAGATTTCGTTTCCAAATTGACCATTTACCGACGGCCTTTTTTCAGACGCTTTATATGACAAGTAGGTGAGAAAAAGCTAACTTATGTGTAGGCAAATTTTTTTTGGAAGGTTGCGAGTTTCGAATATATAAGTATAATAATAACTGATATGGATGGAGTCTTTTAATGGTCAAGACAATTTCCCAATACATGAAGTACTTTTTTTTTAGAAAGAAAGTTTGGGCAATGGCTTTGTTTATGGCGCTTCTTATTTTGAGTGTTTTTGTTGTTTCTAGTGGTTATCTGTCCATACCGTTGATTTATACAATTTTTTAAAAAATCTAGCCTAGGAAGAAAGAATTGGTTTTACCTGTCTCTTGGTCAAAAGGTTGGCAACAAAAAAGAAAGTACTTCTTTATTGCGGTACATTTGTATATCGTTTTTCATTTTTTAGCTTGGTATGTGTTTGATTGGAAATTTTGGGGCAAAACGGCCATGTTGGGTCTTCTTTCCTTGGTAGGTGGAAAGATCAATGCCGCTGCAATTATGATTGTTCTGATTGTGACGTCCATATTGTTTTTTGGGCGTTTTTTCTGTGGTTGGTTTTGTCATCTTCGTGGAAGCATAGAGTTTTTTGACTGGATTTTATTTAAGTTAAACATCGGAGACTATCGAAAACGGCGTTCGAAAAATGTACTACATAGTGTTCGTTACCGTTGGGTTTTCAGAGGGCTGGTTCTTCTTTCGCTTTTAACACCGGTGATTGGCTATCATCTACGCGGCCAATTTACTGGTTTTTCGATTCAGCAAGATCAAATGCCGCCTCTGGCGGACCTTCCAGGATTTGAGGATAAACTTTTTAAAGCTTCAGCTCCAATTAATGTAGATATCAGCTGGACGCTGTTAGATTACGGGTTGGTCGGTTTTACCACGTTTTTTATACTATTTGTTATAGGGTTTGTTTTTAACTATCATATGGGTCAGGGGGCCTTTTGTAGAGTTGTTTGTCCCTATCCGGTTTTGTTTGCCCCGTTAATGAATAAGTTTAAATATCAAACAAAGATCACTAAAGTCGGCGACTGTACGGGGTGTCGTTCGTGTTCTAATAGTTGCCCACAAGGAATCGATGTCAGCAGGGAAATCTTTCATTTTAAAGGTAAGGTCACTAGTCTAGAGTGCATTAAGTGCTATCGATGTATTGATGCATGTGATGACAATGTTCTTATGGATACCTACAAAGGGATGGGAGAGCAGACCCGATTTTTTAAAGCTTATGAGAAAACACCTTGGCTAAAAGGTCAGAGGAATCAGCAAATTCAAGATGAGCTTCCTGTTTGGATCGACGTTGGGGCTATTGCTTTTTCTGTTTTTATAGGAACGATCACTTCTAATTTAGGTGGGTTTTGGTTTTATGTTGGCTCAATCATTGCTTTTGTTCTTTTCAGAACCAACATGAAATTTATCTTTTCTAAAAAAAGCGAAGCTTAGGCTTCTGGAACAAAGTGAGTCGCCGGTTTGAAAACTAATTCTTCAAAATGGGTAAGATTTTACTAGCTACAAATTCATGACCTTTTCTTGTTAAATGATTGTCGATGACAAATCGGTACTGATCTTGATTGAGCTCTTCAGTAATGTTTAAGGTATCAAAATGAGGAAATTCCTTTTGGAACTCTGGGTGTTCGTAAGCTTTGTTGAGTCTCTCAATAAATTTTGAATGAAATGTTCGTTTTACGTTCACACTAAAAATAATATAGTGAATATCATTTGACGTTTGGGGCTTAAGCATTTTTAAGATCTGCAGAAAATGCTCACCTTCTTTTTCACTAATTTTTAATTGATGAAAGCCGTCGTTGTAGAGTCTCCAGAGCTGTGTAATCAAAAGGTAAACGTTTTTTCCGAAAAAATATTGGCTTTTTTCATCATCGAATTGAGACCGGGTGCTCCATTCTTTTTCGTTCCTTGTCTTATGAAAAAGTTCGGTATTTTGCAGATAAGCTTCGGATTCGTAAGCGTCGTTGCTAGCGTGTTGAAAAATAATGGTTTTGACGTTCGAAAGATCTAGTCTTTTAAGCATTAAAAGCTCCCGCGCCGGGCCCCAGGAGCTCACGGCGACATTAAGGACTTTTTTGCCAGTGGCTCTTTCAAGAAACTCCGTAAAGCGATCTTCTTTGTGTACGCCCCAGCCCATAGCCTGTGAGTCGCCTAACGCAATGATTTCAGGGGAGACTAAAGATTCTTCATCGTCCCTGACCCCGGCAC
>JAGRAG010000389.1 GCA_020435025.1 Bdellovibrionales bacterium
TTGAGCAGTGATTCTTCCGCTTGATCGAGAAGTTCTTCTGACTCCACTATAAATTCATCGAGTTCTTCTTCACTTAAATAAGACATAGTCTTTATAGTATCTATATCTATGGGTTCCGATTAGTCGAAAGTTTGAAAATACGTCTTATGTCTAGCTATTGTGAATGAGTAAAACTGTCTCGCTAAATAAGAGTCAGTACATCGGTTTTTTCAAATCGACCGGAGAAATGTCCAGATCTTTGTTCCATTTCGAGCGCTGACCAGGAAGAGCTCGAGTTTCGATTTCTAGTTCCGATAAATTCTTAGGAATTCTTTCAAAGGAAATCATAAAATGGCTCAATTTTTTGGCGAATATTTAGTTGAGAAACAACTTATTAGTGAAGAAGATCTGCTTGCTGCCTTAGTCGAGCAGTCACAATCCATTCCAACTTATTTAGAAGCGGCATTTAAAAACAAGTTGCTTCCCGCTGAGAAAATTTTAAGTGTTTTAAAAGTACAAGTAACTGAAGGTTTAGAGTTTAAAAGCAGCTGCCGCCACTTGAATTTGTGGAGTCCTGAATTGGAGCAACAGCTGGATTCGGTAATTAGTAAAGAGCGAATCCCCTTAGGAAAGATACTGTTGAGTCAGAATAAACTTGAGGTAAAACAATTGATTGCCGCTCTAGATGACTTCTTGGCCGATCAGGTGGATCGATCGACGAAGACCTCATCTGTTCATCACGGTGACAGTGTGAGCTTAGATGTGGTGGAGACAACGAGCGAAATGAGTTCTTCCGGTAGGGAGCCCCAATTGAGTGAGATGTCTTCAGTAGGAAATTTAGATCAAAAGCCTGCTGAGAGTCCGACGGATCAAGAGGGCACAGAGCTTGATGAACTGGCTCTTGGTTCATATATAGAAAACTTTAACTCAGAGCATTTTCAACTGATGGAGCAGTTGATTCTTGGGCTTGAGCCGACAAGTGGTCGCTTTGTTGAAGATCTGGTTAAGATCCGAAAAGAGTTTGATTCTCTTCTTGGGCTAGCAAAGTTAGTCGGCTTGCCAAAATCTCAGGATCTGTTAGAGAGTGCTTTGTCTCAGTTAGAGCGATTGTTGGCACATGCGGACTCCGTGGAAGAAAAAATTGTTTGGGAGTTCAAGTCAGCATGCAAAATCACAATTGATTTGTTGTGGGATGTACGATTGGAGCTGGAAAAAGGATCTCCGGAAAATCTTATTCTACAAGCTCCGGATAAGTTGTCGATCCACAATACATTGTTACAAGATTGGGATCAGTTCCAGCAAAAAATATCATAACTTAATTTGGCTCGGCGGGACATTTTGTCTTGCGGACGTTTTGCAATTCGGCTGGTGAACTTTGGTCCTAAAGATAAATGATTTACTGCCATTTTTTTGAATTAAAATTAATATTTAAAGGAATATCATAAATGAAATTAGGGAATTGCAACAAAAGATTCGTAATTACGAGAGATGTATGAGTAGCGAACTGCAACAGGAAATCATTGATGAATATCTCGCCGAATGCGAAGAGATCTTGCAAAGGGTGACTTCTGGATTAGCTCTTTTAGAGAGATCCGAGCATGATGGCGAGACACTCAATAGTATTTATCGTGATATGCACACCTTTAAAGGGTCTTCGATGCTATTTGGTTTTGCAAATGCAGGTGAAGTCGCCCATGTTATGGAAGCGAGCTTGGATCCTCTTAGGAAGTCCGATCTCGGGCTTCAACTATCTAGTAAGTTTATCAATATCCAATTCCAGTGTGTTGATTTGTTGGAGAAATACTTAGACGGAATTCGCAACGGTGATTTCAAAGGGGAGGTATTAAATCCTCAAAAGATTCAGCTTATAGGTACCGTCGTGGACATTGCTTCGACAGAGTTTGGACGGGCCTTTGATGTGTCTAAACCTCAGTTCTCCGAAGATCTGTCTACAGAGAAAGAGTATCTAAAGAGTGAAGGGTACTTGTTGGATTCAGAAAACCCAACGGAGCAAGAAGGTGCTGTTGCTCGATTGGCAGAGTCCGCTTTAATAGAGCCAGCTGCTGATTCCTCATCCACCTTTGAGACAGATGCAAAATCGGCCATTACAGCTGCATTAAGTGAAGCCTTAAGTAATGTCTCAGGGATCGATGATCGCCGAAAAGAAGTTGACGAACTTTTTTCTGAAGAGGCTGCAAAAGAGGCGGCGCTAGCAGCTGTCGAGTCGGCTCGACTGGCCGCTACTGAAGTTCTCAAAGACCTAGATTCTGGAATTGAAGATATACGTAGCGAAATAGACGAACTGTTTGCGGAAGAGCAATTTGCTTTGGAGCAAAAAACAGCAGAGATGGAAAATCAAAAGGCATTTGAATCAAAAAAAGTTGTATCGATTGAAACGTCTGAAAGCAAACATATCACACAGAATATGGTCGAAGCAAAAACCAATGGAGCTAATGTAATGTCTGAAGATGAAAAAGATGCTCATCACTTAAAATCGCCGGCAAAGGATGTCACCATCCGAGTGAGTGTGGATTTGTTGGATCGACTCATGAATTTAGTAGGGGAGCTTGTTTTGGTGAGAAATCAGGTCTCACAGTACTCACTCAGTTACGATGATATGGAGTTTACAAACCTCAGCCAGAACTTGGATGTCGTGACTTCTGACATTCAAGGTGAGATCATGAAGACTCGAATGCAGCCTATTGGGAATGTCCTTAACAAATACATTCGAATTGTTCGAGATATTGCATCGGATCTAAGTAAAAAAATCAAACTAGAACTTGTTGGTGTGGAAACGGAACTGGATAAA
>JAGRAG010000390.1 GCA_020435025.1 Bdellovibrionales bacterium
AGTCCTCGCCTTGCGGAGCGGCCATAAATGTCCGCACCGCTGCTGCGGAACTGCGCGTGAAGTGGGCTAAGACATTTCAAGAGAAGGCCTTGCGATAAAATAACGCAGTATGGATTGGATTAAGTGTCAGGCACCTTTTTCTCTTGTTGATAGATATGGGACTCAGGTCTTTCCGCCAGTCTTCTCGACCCCTCCGAAAGATTTGCGACCTTTGTCCCATTGCGACATAAACTGAGACTCTTTACAATATTAAAGGACAGTGTGCGCGACTATCATGGAGGAGGGTCTGTATGTCTGTGCTGGATATCGTTCAGTGGGTTGTGAATTTTGTTTTCCTAGCAGGCTTGAGTGTCTGCTTTATACGTCTAAAGAGACCGCCGAAAGACGATCCCAGGCTCAGTCGAGGTCTTCAGCTCTTACAAAGCAAAATCTCTGTACTCGAAGATCTTTCCGATCGCACTGAGGTGCAGGTTCAAAACATCACAAAATTATTAGAAGCAAAATTGGGTCAGGTGCAAAATAAAATTCAAGAGGCGGAACTTCAAGTTCGAAAAATAGAAGTATCAATGCAGAAAAGTCGAGAGGTGGCTTCAATTTTTCAAGATAAGATTCCTCATGATGAAATCGTGGAGCGCAAAAACACTTTAAAATATGTGCAAGCAGCTCGAATGGCTCACCGAGGAGTTGCGATTGATGAAATCGTCAAAAAACTCAGCATCCCTCGTGCCGAAGCTGAATTCATAGCAAAGGTAAATAAAGATGAGTTAATGTTTGATGAATCTCAACTACCAGAGTGGATTGGAAATGAGGCTGAGGAGGATGCGCGGATGTCGGATATTGAAATTGTTCTGGATGAGGGCTTCGAAGGCGACGAGGAGTGGCAGATGAATGAAAACCACAGTGAGGAAATAGAGCCACCCAGGATTCAAAAGTCCTTGCCGACGATGGCTCAAAGAACAGCTGCTGCAGCTGCAGACTTTTCAAGAGCTTTTACCACTCAAGAAGATGATTATTCATCGTTGAAAAAAATCGGTGAGCAGTTCCGTGAGGCTTGCCAAGACTACCGCAAAGAACAAGAAGGCCGTGAAAGTAAAGAAAAAGAACGAGAAGAAATGAAAAAGGCGTTTAGTGATCAAAAAAGCCAGCTTTTTAAAGCAGCCTCTTCCATGACGGAAAAGATGGTGGACTCAATAGGCGAGTTAATCTCCTCCCATCCAATAAAAGAGAGTTCGATAAAAAAGCCAGAGACAGAGCTTGCAGCTTCTATCGAACGCAGAGATGTGAGTGATTCGGCTTCAGTAAAGCCAGCGGCAGTTCCCAATTCTTCAAGTCCTGCTGTAGAAAACCGTGTACGAGTTTACCCGAGTAATTATGTGAGAAATCATCTTTCTGAATTTAAAGGTTCCCATAAAGAGGTTTCCGAGAAAGAGGTTCTTAGGGTCAAGTTCCCATCCGTCGACGGATTTCTCGAATAGGCAAGGCTCGATCGGTTTTAAGGCATTTTTTTAGAACTCAAGAGTATGAGCCTATAGATATTGTGTGACTGAATTAATCGGTCGTTGAGTTTTTATAAAACATCGTGCAAGAAAAAAGGAGAGAGAAACACTTTCGTGGCGTTCCTTTTGGGAGATCCTCTCGATGCGTACCAGCGATCACCATATAAAGTTCACGAATAGCCCTAAAGTTCGAAATTTCTTATGATGAGGCTGTCGCCAAACGGCCATCTTGGAAAATAAAATACTTCAGCTTTCACTCAACGTATCTCATATACGCCTCCTTCGATCTGAAATATTTAATTTCCAAATCTGACCATTTGGCGACAGCTTCATGATGTGATTGTTGAAGGCAATGACATCGCAGGGACCGGACAAAGTGTCCTTCCCCTTTTTTACTTCGAGCTTTCTTTGACGAATTGGGAAAAGTAAAAACGGACAAGGTAGTCGATGCGGATGGGTTTGGATTTAAAGGTCCATGTAAGGTCCCCAAACGCTCCCCAGGTTGCAACGAGAGCATCTACTTGTGGGGAAGAGGTTTGCATTTCTGATACTGGAGTTCCAGCAGCAAACTGGCTGCCAATTTGGTTTTTGTAAATTTGGATCAATCCAGGTTGTTTCATGGAGAAAATCAATTTGTGCCCATTTCTAAAGAGCATAAAGTCGGCAACGGTTTTAGAGATCCCATAAATCTTTAAAGTGCCGACGGTAGAACACTTAAGCTGATTAAATGCTGAGGCGGACTCAATGAATTGATCCTTAATGTCTTTAAGAAAATCCACAGTTTCTGCTTTTAAAGTTTCCGACTGATTGAATCCGGCATCCATATCGATAATCCCAGATTCTTCCATTTGTTGTTCAGCTAAGACCAGATCTTTAATCCAACGCATTTTGTCCATGAAAGTCCTCGTAAATGGTGAATGTCATGCTGTGAAGCACCATATCATGATCATCTTTCCCAGCCTAATATTTGTCAAGATCACCGTTGTGAGTCGATCTATATTGGGCATAAAAGTCAACTTGTCGCGCCGCATTTAGCGGAGTTATCCACAGTGAACTCAACATTAAAAGGGTCAAGCAGGGACATTTTTAAAGAAGCGAGGGGCTGAAAGCCTTGATGGTACAATCAATTATGTTCATAGTTAAATGAGAATAGCCATTTTGTCAGAATTGCCAATTTTGTAAGTTCTTTCAAAAAATTCAGACGCATTGATTATTCATAAGATCGCGAGTGATTGTTTTTTGCAAAATTTGTTTGCCCTTTGTGCTGCTGTTGTAAAGAGTTGTCTGCAATGAACAAGCGGTCGTTGACAATAAAAGTCGCTTCGTTAAAATAGGGCACTGTGACTTTAGGTAAAGGAGATTTTCGATGAATTTTATGCGAGTTCTTGGCTCTGCGTTTGTTATTTCCGCTCTTGCGTTTTCCATCTCTTGTGGAGGTAAGAAAACTGTTGAAAACCCAGAAGAAGGGACAGTATCTCCCACAGTGAGCAGCGAGCAGATGTCCTTTGACCCTGCTGGTAGTGATAGTGGCAATATTTCCGGTCTTTCTACTGTGAACTTCG
>JAGRAG010000391.1 GCA_020435025.1 Bdellovibrionales bacterium
TGATTCACCATAAGGCGCACGCATGGTTGGAAGGCGGAATTGTTAATGGTCAACCTCAACCAACTGTATCGAAATGGGTTGAGAGCTTAAAGTTCTTAAAATCTGAATTTCCCACAACGACAGTGGTCTATGGCGGAAGAGGATTAACGGCAAATCTTAAAGAAGCTGCAGAAGCGCAAATTGAATACCTTCAGCAATCTGAAGAAATTATCCGCGACTACATTAAGGAACTTGGAAGCCGCAAAAGTGAACTTCTAGGAAAAGATTCTAGTGAACACTACAAAGTACTTGGACAAAGATTTTCAAGAACATTTCCTGAATATAGCTTGTCCTACATGATCGAATATGGGGCTTATGGTCTAGTAAACTATGAGCTGTCCCAATTAAGGGAGTGATGTAAAGATAAAGTTCTAAAAGCGGTGACGTGGCTCATTTTTTTGAGCCACTCGTTAAGATAGGACTGTCATCTATAGTTTTTTCCAGACTCGAAAAAATCTAAGATCTGCATAAGTGCCTATTGACAGACCTTATACCCTTTAAATGCAATCACAAAGGACGAGGCCTTGCCTTGATCCATTAAAGTAAACGATACACCATCGGCAGAAAAGAATCTGGCATTTTTGATATCTCCGGACTCCAAGACCTTTACCTGAATTTTATAGTCATCACCGTTAAATGGGCCAATGGCGCCCCCATCGGTATTGTTCCAGTAGTGAAAGCGCCCCCGATAGATGGTCTGTGTCGCCGTTTTTCCTTCTTGTTTTAGTTCTCCGCCATCATCACTAATTAGTACCTGATCAGAAAGCGCGTTTCCCGAAGTACTTACGTCAATATTTAATTTGTTGTCGCTGGAACCGCCCTCATCTAGATTTGCATAGAGATTAAACCCTAAACCATCCGGACCCTCATAGAAAAAGACATTCATCTCGTATCCTTTGGGAACAGGGCCAACTATCGGATGAGCGGAGGCGCTATAGTAGTTATAGTTGTCTGCGATCTTAGAATTTCCAGAATAGGTGACAATGGCCCCCAAATAAAGCTCATCTCTTAGGAGGCCTGATTGATCAGGATCCAACCAAATACCTAGTCTTTTCCCTTCAACACAGACAACAGGCTTGGGATCGATGAACCAATTGGCTTTTGCTGTCGAGAAATTTCCGAGAGTGTCCGTTGCCGTAACTTCAAACTGATGGAGACCTTGCTTCATGTCTTCAAAGATAAGAACCTCTCCAGACTGACATGATTGAGCTACATTGTTATATAAACATGAGATTGACTGTATGCCTCCACCCATATCAGTAACCGTAAACTTTAAGGTTCCTGAGTCGCCTTCTATTAAGGGTTCTGTGGGGACAAGATCAAATTGGATCTGGGGTGGAGTCACATCCACCGACCAGTGGTGCTCCGCCAAAGAAGAGACATTTCCAGCTTTGTCGTAGGATCTTACGTAAAATGAATAACTGCCTGCTTCTAGGCTAGAAAATTCAAAGGGTGAAGTACAGATTGAGAACTTAGCCTTAGCATCTAATGAACACTCTGTAGACTCTATTCCACTGCCATCGATATCTGTTGCGACAAATTCTATTCGACCATTTTTTTGGCCGGATTTTAAGGGAGGTGCTTTGGTGATTTCCACAATTGGAGAGTGAGTATCGACAAACCAGGTATGCGAAATAGGTTGAGACGTGTTTCCTGCTAGATCTATCACCTGTACGCGAAGTGAGTGCTCTCCTTCTGAAAGATCCGTGTAATATTCTAATTTATTACAAGGTTTGTATTCTTTAGCGTCCAATGAACATTGAATTTCGAATATAGCACTTCCAATGTCTTCGGCGAGAATCTCAAAACGAGCGACTGAGGTGTTGGTTATCAATGAAGGGTGGTTCAAAAATTTGACCGTCGGAGCATCGTGATCGACAGTCCATAGATAGCTTGTGGTCTGAGAAAGGTTCCCGGCCATGTCATAGCCTTTTATTGAAAAGGAGTGCTGACCATTTTCTAAATGAGATAGAGTATAGGGACTTGCGCAA
This sequence comes from Bdellovibrionales bacterium, assembly GCA_020435025.1. Classification (GTDB taxonomy): domain Bacteria; phylum Bdellovibrionota; class Bdellovibrionia; order Bdellovibrionales; family UBA1609; genus JAGRAG01. The sequence continues at coordinate 2,031 of JAGRAG010000391.1, forward strand.
TCAAATTCATCTTGAGAGTCCAAACGACATAAATATCTTTTGATGGTCTCACCTGTTTTAGAGCCTCTAAACTCAAAACTATCAAACTCAATATTGGAATAGGCTGGTGGGTGTTTTATGATTTCTATCGTCGGAGCGGTCAGATCGATCTGCCAGCCAATCGGACTTAACTCTGAAACATTCCCAGCAAAATCTTTGCTTCGTATTTTCAAGCTATGCATCCCTTCTGATAGTGGGCTTGCAACTTGAAATTTCGAATAGCAGGAGGACCAAGGCTGCCCATCTAGGCTGCATTCTATGCTTTGAACCCCACTATGGCCGTCAAAAACAGTGAATAGAACTTCAGAGTTGGCAAGGTTGGATAGTGCTGGTGGTACCGAGTTGGCCACAATCTTTGGAACGGTTCGATCAATTCCCCAATTGTGCCTAATGACATCAGATTTATTTCCAGCCAAATCCGTCACCTGCACATCCAAATTATGGAGTCCTTCGGAGGGATGCGATTGTATAAAAGGATTGGAGCACGGCTTGAATTCGCTTGTCGAGCTATCGCGACACAAAGTTTCTTGTATTCCAGATCCCTCTTCAACGACATGAAATTCAATAGAGGATTTATCTTCATTTTTCCAAAATGAAGGCGAAGGAACAAAAGCGAGTTTTGGAGCTATATTGTCATGGATAATATCGTCAGAGTAACAATCACTTTCATCAATATTGTCTCGATAAATGCGCTTGAACTTTGCATAAACAGGAACACTTTTATTCTCAGAATCTAGAGTCCACGGCAGTTGTGATGTGATGGGTCTCCACATCCCGTTTTTACACTCTGGATCGTTGGCAATTAAAACTTCAGTAGCGTTTCCATATTCAATGTCTATCTGGACATTTTTGCTATTGGTATAGGGGGCTCCGCCATTAATTTGTATTGAGATCTCAAATATATTTAAGTTGGCTTTATTTAGACTGCCTTCCTCAGTAGCAAACTCCACATTGCTACAGGCCGAAAGGTATATACTCAGGAAAACTACCAAAAGGTTAAAACTTAGAAGACGTGATCGTTTACTCATTTCGGCCACCTAATTTTAAATTACATGCAGAGACACATGGTCTTTATCGGATCATTTTGAGTAAACTAGATAGAGGTCTAGAGAAAATATTAAATGTTTTCAGTAAGTTTGCATTATTGTGAGACACAGTTCCTTTCTGTCTCAAATTTATACAAATATCTATTGGATCAGCAGGAATGTATTTACAGGTGCAATTAATTTTA
>JAGRAG010000392.1 GCA_020435025.1 Bdellovibrionales bacterium
ATAGGTCACGGATCTCAGGCCTGCGATTTTGCGATTCCACATTGTATGTGAGTGCAAATTCGAGCTCTGCTAACACGGATTCAGGAATAGGAGGGGGAGTGACGTTGTGACTGATTTCAGCACTTAAAGCTAAATTGAGGGAAAAAAAGAAAAGAAGAAGTAAGAAATATCTAATGAGCATGTCATATTTTAAGCATATTTTATGCCTAAAAATTGACTCATTGAAGACGCACTATTTGACGGTAAGGAGTGATCAAAAAAAGAGAGTCTCGGAGAGCGCTTGGTTGTTAGCCATTTTGACAATAATTGTTACTGATTACAGAGATTTAGTCTAATCATTGAAGCTCACAGACGGATCACGAATCCCCGTCACTACCTATAGCCTCTACGGGACAGCCATCCAAAGCCTCTTGTACCAATTCTGCGTCTTCTTCTGACGAGGGTTGTTTTTTAACAAAAGCGTGTCCATCGTCGTCATCCATTCCGAAAAATTCTTCGGCAGTCATGACACAGGCATCACAGGCAATGCACTCATCATCGACATAAAATTTACCAGGTACGTTTTCTTTGTATTTGTTTTCTTTATTGGCCATGAGCTTTCCTCGCTGCAAAACTATTAGACACTATAGAGTTGTTTTTACCGAGTCGCAACACAATGTCTATTAAAATCGGCACTTTAGTAACCGGAAACTTGAAAAAATGGAGGAGCCGGGATAACCCTATACGGATTTTCACTCTAGGCGTCTAAATTAGATAGGCCGATTCTGATAGATACTTGAGGGTCCCCTTCAACAGGATTTGTTGAGTATAAAAAGTGAGTGATACCTTATTAGGAGTGTCATGGGAACGAAAGAAGAAATTGCTCGCCGAAGAACCTTTGCCATTATCTCGCATCCGGATGCTGGTAAGACCACTATTACAGAAAAGATCCTCTACAACGCCGAGGTGATTCGAGAAGCCGGAGAAGTGAAAGGTAAGGCCGGAAAGAAGGCGGCGACGTCGGATTGGATGGCTATGGAGCAAGAAAGGGGAGTTTCTATCACTTCAAGCGTAATGCAATTTGAGTTTGAAGGATTACGAGTCAACCTTTTAGATACACCTGGCCACAAAGATTTTGGTGAAGACACCTATCGAACCCTTGTGGCTGCTGACTCCGTGGCTATGTTGATCGATGCGGCAAAAGGAGTGGAGGCCCAGACTCGCAAGCTGTATGAAGTGAGCCGGTTACGGAAAATTCCGATTTTTACATTTGCTAATAAAATGGACCGTGAAGGGAAAGACCCTTTAGAGCTCATTGATGATGTAGAGCAGACCTTGGGAATGCGCTGCTATCCGGTGACCTGGCCGATCGGAATGGGCGATCGGTTTAAAGGCTTGTATCATCGCTTGGAAAAACGTCTCTATCTTTTTCATAAAGGTAAGGAGGAGCCGGAGCTCGTCGACGTGAGCGGTTGGGATGATCCTAAAATTGGGGATATCGTCGGGGAGGAGCTTTTTTCAGAGTTTCAAGAGACTATTGAGCTGTTAGAAGTAGCCATTGGCGATTTTACTACGGAAGAGTTTCTTAAAGGTGAAGTGAGCCCGATGACCTTTGGAAGTGCAAAGTTTAATTGGGGTGTCGATCTGCTCTTAAAGCTTTTTGCAGAGCATGCCCCTGGCCCGGGTACCTATTTGGCCGAAGAGGGGCCTGTCGACCCTTATAGTCAGAAATTTTCTGGCTTTATTTTTAAGGTGCAGGCCAATATGGACCGTAAACATCGTGACCGCGTGGCCTTTTGTCGGGTTTGTTCAGGAGTCTTTAACCGAGGAATGAAGGTCAAGCATATGCGTTTGGATCGCGATTTAAGACTCTCTTACGCGAATTCCTTTATGGCGCAAGAGCGAGAGACTGTCGAAGAGGCTTATGCAGGTGACATTGTGGGTATCGTTGATACGGGAAATTTCCGTATTGGAGACACCATAACAGATGGGCAGAAAGTCATTTTTAAAAACATGCCACGATTCTCACCAGAGGTTTTTGGTCGATTAAATATTAAAGACCCACTAAAACGTCGACAGATGCAGAAAGGAATCCAAGAGTTGGCAGAAGAAGGAAGTGTTCAGACGTTTTATGATCCGTTCGTTGGTAAGCAAGATCCAATTTTAGGTGTGGTTGGGGAGTTGCAATTCGACGTTCTTCTTCATCGCTTAAATGATGAATATAAATTGGATGTTAAATTAGAGCGGCTTCCTTTTTCCGTGGCTCGGTGGCCAAGAAATCCAGATGGCACGGCTGTTAGTGGCGCCATTAATGGAGGGGCTAAATTGTACGTGGATGCGACCGAGCAGTCGGTGGTTTTACTGCAAAGAGAGTGGGATATAAATTGGTTAAAAAAAGAAAATCCAAATTTGGAATTTCATATTTCAGGAATGTAGGCTGAAATGAGTCGACTGGGTTTACAACAGAACGGAGTGCAACCAAAGGTGATTGCCATTACTGGAGGGAGCTGTTCGGGAAAAACGACATTGACCCGGCTTTTGCAAAGTCACATGGGAAGGCATCACTGTGAAGTGATCTATCAAGATGACTACTACCATGACCTCAGCCATATTCCTTCAGCAGAAGTGCATAAAATTAATTTTGATCATCCCCAGGCCTTGGAATTTACCCTATTAAGCCGTCACTTGCAGATGCTAAAAAATGGGGAAGGCGTTTCCGTTCCAACTTATGATTTTTGTACACGGAAAAGGGGATTTAGAAAGGAACTGTTAAAACAGACTTCGTATGTTTTGGTCGATGGAATTTTGCTACTGACACAAAAATCCGTGCGTGAAGTGGTCGATTTTTCTATTTTTGTAGATACTGACGAAGAGACTCGGTTGCGTAGAAGGCTGATCCGCGATGTTCAAGAAAGAGGAAGGACAGAGGAGGGAGTTTTACACCAGTTTCACTCGCAAGTGAAGCCGATGCATGATTTGTTTGTTGAGCCGACCCGAAGTCGCGCAGATTGGGTTCTTAGTGGCGAAGACCTTTTTTCTCTTTCGATGGATGAGGTTTTTTTGAGAATCGAACAAAAAAGTGTATCAGTCGGTTCCTTAGGAATATCAAAATCGCCTTTAGACTCCGTCACCTCTTAATTCGTGCGTGAACCTTTTGAATTTTGTGATGTAGGCTTTCTTATAAAGTCAGCAATATTTTTTGCTGTGGATAAATACTTTTGAGGAAACTGTATTATTTGTCTAACTTGTACAGTGATTCCTTTGGAAGCAGAACGGGTATCAATTTTAAGCACAGCGACCCCAAGATCTGGACTGAAATAGGAAATGGAGATCTCTTGGTCGTACATGCAATAGACCTTAAATGCATTGATTGGTCCAATTCCATTTTTCAAAGTGATTTGAACCTTTTTTTGGCAGTGACAGAAGACGGATTTTGTATCGGATTCGAAGCTTCCTTGAATAGAAGCTTTTACCGAAAATTTCTTACCAACTTTTAAAGGAAAAAAATCACTTGTGTCTGACGAGAATGTAGATGTGCCATTGCCATAATACTTATAGTTTGTGAATTCCCGGGGATAGAGAAATAAGTTTTCAGAAGTTTTTAAAGTCAATCCCGATTGGGGGATTTCAAGGATGATGTCGCCCTTGTTGTCGTGTTTGTAGACATGATCTCTTTTTGTAGAGATCAAGTGTTTCAAGTTTTTAGAGGTGTAATTGTCCCACTGAAAATTGTAAATTGTGCCGCTTTCAATCTGTCTGTGTATGGAGGAATTAAAGGGTGTGTCGTTAGGTAAATCAATGACGGTTGCCCCAAAGGTTTCGCTAGCAATAAATGCGAAAAATCCCTCTAAATTTGCTACGGGATCAGGGATTTGTAGGAAGCGTTCAGGTGAAAGACCTTTGTTAGAAACTTTGTCAGCAATTTTTTGTTGGATATAAATGGTCTTTTTTGGAGAAAGCCAAACGGTTTTATAAAAAGAGTATAAAGACCCCAGAAAGGCCAATCCAACAGCAAAGCCAATCCAGACTATTTTTGGCAAAGAAAACGGATGAGGGAGCTTTTTAACAAGTGCTGATGTCAGGGAGATAATGGACGTTGAGCGGTACTGTGGTGGTGTCTCGATCTTTTGAATGTCATCTAGAACTTCCGAAATGTTTTGGTAGCGAAATAGAGGATCTTTTTCGAGCATTTTAGAAATGACATTTAAGAGGGTTTCGGGAATGTGCTTTGGAATTAGGGAGGATCGAGAGGGGGGAAGGCTGCGGATGGCCTCCATGACTTCCCAGTTATTTTTTCCCTTAAAGGGTTTTTCTCCCCATACAAGTTCATAGAATATGACACCAAGACTAAAGATGTCAGTCTGAATCGAGTGAGACATTCCTTTTAGGATCTCTGGAGAGAAATAGTCTACAGTTCCCCAAACTTCTCCAGTTTGAGTGGAGTTGTTTTCGTCACAGGAGCCTATGTCTTTTGAGACTCCGAAATCGAGAATTTTGACGTTAAGTTGTGAATCCACCACAATATTGGCGGGCTTCAAGTCCCTATGAAGAATCTGATTTGAGTGAGCTGCGGACACACCCTCTAAAATTTGATTCATGATCACTAATAGTTCATGTAACCCTAAATTTGTTTCCATAAGAGATTTTGAAAGGGGGGCGCCTTTCATATATTCCATAACAATGAACTGTTGTCCATCTAGCTCGCCGACGGAGTAGATTTCGATGATGTTTTTATGAGAGATCTTGGCAACAGATTTAGCTTCTTGGTGGAAACATTTTAGAGTGTTTTCATCTTTTATAGCAGATGTTGAGAGCGCTTTAATGGCGACGTGACGGTCTAATGTTTCATCGAGTGCAAGATAAACTTCCCCCATGCCTCCTGAGCCCAGAAGAGAGAGGATCTTAAAATTTTCAACGGTGTCGCCAATTTTTAACAAGCTTTAGATCCGTGAAAGATGTTTTCTTACTTATCGGTTGAATGTGTGATGACTTAGATAATTAGTCTTACTATCCATACTTCAGTCGGAAGCAGCATTTTTGATGACGTCCCTTGTTTGAATAAAAGGTCTTCTGGAGAAAGGTCTAGCTGGAAATGGGAGCTTTCTAAAAGGGATTGGCTTCCATTTGTAAGGCGGACCAATTTATAATCTCAATCGTTTTTCGGTTGGGACTGAGTATATTATTTCTCCGAAAGTCAGAAAGGGTTCTTACGACATTTTCCATAGCCATAGAGGACAGGGCGGCGAGGTCTTCTCTTGTCAGTTGAAGGGGAATCACAATGGTTTGAGAATCTATAAACTCTCCACTGGTTTCCGCTAAGGTTAAAAGCATTTTTGCGACTCTTTGTCGAACAGAGCCATTGTGCAACCATTGAAGGCGTTGTTCGGACTCAGAAATATCTTTAGAAAGAGTTTTCATAAAAGCGAGAGCTAGGCGAGGGCATTCAGTGACTTGTTTGACAAATTTCACTTTTGGCATCGCAAGGACTTTTGATTCAACTAAAGCAACAGCTTGAGCACGATAGAATTCACTATGAAACAAACTCCTATGACCAAGCAAGCCTCCCGAGGTCGCTAGACGTGCAATGAGCTCCTTCTTGCCGATTTTTTGAATCACCTTAAAGGCCCCTTGTTCTACATAAAATATTGTCTTTGAGAATTGCTCCGTGGAAAAAAGAGCTTCTTTGGCCTTAACAGAAATGTGTTGAGGCTCTTTCACCGCAAAAAACAAATCTCTGTAACAAAAATCTTTCGTGCTCATACTTTGTCATCTCTAAATTGTTGATAAATATCAAGTTGCATTTTCCCAGAAAACAAGTGAGCTTTAATAGGTTGAGTGACACAATATAAGGTCTTAATATATTTGGAGAAAAGACATGTCAGATTTGGAAAAAGATATTCCACCTCCGGGAAGTCCACTGCCTCCGAAACAAGTCTCACTAGATGAAATTGAAGATGGTGTGAGAAAGTTACTTATTGGTTTAGGACAAGGTTCTAAAAGTGAAGTGATGGATAACACTCCTCGTCGAGTGGCGGAAATGTATCAAGATATCATCAATGCTCCCTGGTGTGACATAGAAATTCCTTGGAAGTGTTTTCCCAATGCAGATGAAGACGGCTCGCCATTAATGGATGATCTTGTCATTGTCACAGATTGTCATTTTGTTAGCATTTGCGAGCATCATCTAGCGCCTGCGTTAGGTATCGCACACTTTGCCTATGTTCCTGACAAAGTGATCACTGGATACTCGAAAGTGAAAAAAGGTTTGAACTACTTGGCTCGACAGCCGCAGTTAAACGAACGCCTACTCAAACAAACTTTAGATGTCTTAGAGTCTGTTTTAAAACCCAAAGGGGTGGGCCTTATTTTACAGAGCACTCATATGTGTTTGGTTTGCAAGTCC
>JAGRAG010000393.1 GCA_020435025.1 Bdellovibrionales bacterium
ATTTGCTGTTGGGTATTGTTACTAAATTATCAGCTAAGGTAACAAGCTTGACAGCCCGTAAACCGATCGATTTGATTTCACCGTAATTTCCTTCAAAGGAAACACGATCGCCCACTTGAAAAGGTCGGTCAAACAATAAAATGAGACCGGCGATAATAGAGGCGACCAAATCTTTAAGCGATAAGCCAACAGCGACAGCGATACTTCCACCGGCTGCAAGTAAAAGTTCTTTGGGGGGCCTGATAATTGAAAAAAACAAAATATTGATTCCAAAAATATATAGGAAAAAAGAAAGAATCGTTTCAAGTTGGGATATGAGAAGTCGTCTAGAGGGAAAAGTTTTTTCTAGTTTGTCGGCAAAAATGCTAATGACTCTTACAATACCAACAAGGAAGAAGAGGCTGACGAGAAAAAGTAGGATCTTTTGAACATCAAAAAGCTCAAAAAACTGTGCGACTTGATCTAGTTGGTTATTATCCATAAATAAAATACCTTCCAATCAATTGAGCATGCACAACATATTGAGCTTTTGGATGAATACGCCAACGACCTCCCTTTATAGATTCTAATATCATTCCATCTTCACCAAACTTAATGGATTGACGGATAATAGGTACAGGTATTTTACATATGTCGCGAATTTCTCGAAAAGACAGAGCTTCATGCTTAGTGATGGCCGCATAGATAATTAACGTTTCATCACTTAAATCAGATAGGGTCTTAGGGTTTGTGAACTCTGGAACAGTTATACGAATGCTGTTGTTTGATTCTTTTGTAGCAGCTGACAGCCAGAGTTCTTGTGCTGTACTCGGATTGCCTCGCGACTGCCCCCAAAGGAGTCTAAAAAACTGGACTTCAACCCCAGAGGACGACTCGAGAATGTCTCCCCTATGGACGGCACTGATGACTTGATCAAATTTCAATTGATAGAGAGACTGTCTATGGCGTCTGACGATTAAATCTTGGATTTCGGAGTCCGTCCAAGACATAATTTCAATTTTTGGGCCCGTAAAGTGATCCGTTCCAAATAACCCATTTAGATGGGCCAAGGCTCGTTCGTTACAAGAGAGGCACCAAAAAATATTTTCAAGTTGTAAACTTGTCAGCTCAATCAGAGTCCGATAGGCCTCAAGGCCGCCCACAACATTTAAGTACAAATTATGAATATCATCTAAGATAAGTAGTGTTTTCTTGCTGCTTTTATCTAATTTTTCAAAGTCAGATAAGGATTTTACCTCCGTTTCAAAAACCTGAGAGAGAGTTTCAAAAAAAGCTTTACGATGAATGATCTTATCTTTAAGTACGACTTTTCTGACTACTAATGTTTGTTGGAAATGACTTTCAAGCGCCGATAAGAGAGTTGATTTGCCAATTCCGAGATTGCCATAAAGTAAAATCAAATCATCTGGGTTTTTGTCAAAGCGCCATTCGTCGACATGAAAGACACACTTTTGGAAGGGAGATTTGCTTAAGGTCATCCGCAAAGTGGGATCAATCGGATCTATTTCTGAGAACAATTTAACATATGGATCATCTAGCTCTTTCCCGAGTTTGATATTGTCACCATTTGCTTCCTCAAGTCTTCTTTTTAAGAGTTCTGAAGAAAGTTGCTTGCCAATTTCAAAGCGACTGATCCATTGGTACAGCCAGCTAAAGAATAAATAAATAATATTTCCAGAAAATAAAATGGGACAGTAAATGAGTTCAAACAGAGAGTTTGAAGATCGTTCTAACCAACTGTAAATTTTTGAGTTGAGCCAATGTTTTGAAAGCTCCAAAAGTTCCACTTTCCACTTTCTCGACTCTACGGCAATAATGATGATGTTAATGTAAATGATGATATTAAAAATTAGATTGTAGATTAATGCTTGTCGTACGGCGTCTTCCACAGCATGAAGAAAGGCCCACTCGGAAAAAAATAAAACACTGAGCATAAAAGCCGTTGAACGGACATCGGATTGTCGACGCCGCAACTTTTCTAAGTTTTTAGACAAAAGAACTTTTGCTAAAATGGTGCTGAAGAAAATAAAAAAGCCCCGATACAGTATATAAATATTAAGATATGGGAGTAGTGTGGTTAGAGGCTCTAAGAGAGTGCCTAGTAGTAAAGTGTGAGAGATATCTACTGTGATATAGGCAAAAAACCATGGGAGATAGGGGTTCAATCGTCCTATCCATAATGCGGCCTGGGTTCTTTTTTTAAACTCTAATTGCGAACTCGTAAATAGTTGCTTTCGAAATAACTCCAGCCTTCGAGAAAAAGATTTAAAGAGTCCAAAAAGTAAAAAAGGAAGAACTAAAACAAGGACTAATATTGAGGCCTCTTTAAAAATCCGGAACCATCCTCTAAGGCCTTCTTGGTTCATCAACCTGAAGTCAAAATACTTCTCTAGAAATACTGCAAGAAGTCGGTGTGGGACGACCTTTACTTCCCTGAGATAATCATACAAAATGGGCTCACTAAAATCCCATATCGTATATAGATCCCTGTCCATAAGAGCTTTCATGACTCCGGCCCGGACTCTTCCTGCATTTAGTAAAAGACGAGCACTAACATCTCGCTGAGACCTTTTGATTTTGGCGATATTTTGTTCGATCTCCATTTTTTCTTTAGCGGAAGCAGCAAGAGCTTCTTGGATTTTTGTTTTTATATCTTGAAATTTATCTCCTGAAAGTGTCAATCCTGCAGGAGGCTTTGGTGGATCATTGATATGAAGAAGGTCTTCTTGAAAGATGTTGGTTACGGTTCCATCAACAATTTCTCTCCAAATTTCTGTTGCCTGATTCAAGTCATCAACAGTAACCCCTTGGGGATTGTTTCGCAGTCGATTTTCACTTTTCTTTAAGGCCTCAGTTTTCTCTTTCATTAAGTCGATTTTCAACTCAATGTTCTTAATCTTATTTAACTTCAAATTGGAGATATCGGTTCGATAAGACTGTAAAAGAACTAAAAACTCGGCCAGCGTCTTTTCGGTTTCTGATTCTGCTAACTGGACTTGCTCTTTCGCCTGTTTTGCTAAATTTTCCGCTTTTATGAGATCGGAATTCGCATTTTCCTTTTCTTTTTTTAAGGTTTCTTCGACCTGTTCTTGTTCAATAACTTGAGTGCGAATATCTTGTCCCGCTGACTGGATGAAATCTTCAGCATGTGTGAACGAAGTGAAACAGCAAATCCAAATCAAAAAGAGACTAGTTTTCATAACTCCTACATAGCAATTTTATCAAGGAATTCATCAGCAAAAAACTGAAATGGGAGTTGGATTTAGACAATTTGTTGGTTTTAGAAATTCTCTTTTTCCAATTAGTCATCGTAGCGGATTTCGACAACGTCGCTTTTACAAAGCGATTGGCAAGTCAAAATCTTTCCTTCCTCCACTTCCTCATCAGTAAGGGCAGAATAGTATTCCATATCTACTTTTCCAGAAATCAATTGAGCTTCGCAAGCGCCACAAGATCCACTTACGCAACTTGCTGGTAGATCCAAACCCGCTTTTTCTGCAGCGTCATAAATTGTCATTGTGTCGTCACATTCAAATTTTTGAGTTCCACTTGCTTGATGAATTACAACGGTTGCCATGTCACTCTCCTTTCTTGCGGTTTTAACCTAATATTAAGGGCTGTTGCAAATACGTTATTAAAAAACACCATTGTTTGTCGCGTAACATAATTTTAACAAAAGAATGAGTCTAAAGTCGGTAGTGGAGTTCTCTGGAATTTTGTAAACTATTGAGGAGCGTATCAAGGAGTAGATATGGACCGGTGTGCCAGTTGGATTTCTAAAGTTTTGTCTTTCATTTTATCGATCTCTTGTTTTTCATTTTCTGCAAAAGCGGGAATTTCCTTAAGTGATGTTGTGGGTTCCATCCCTGGAGTTTCTTTTAGTGCTGATAGAGAGAGAGTCGTAGCTCTTCCAGGAAGCGGGGTGGAGATTCGTGGGGATGCACCTTATATCGTAAGAACGGCAAATGGAAACTCCGTGGTCCAAATTGGGGGAAATTTCAAGTCGAGCTCCCATGAATTAGGGATCGTTGTTGCCGAAAGAATGGGGGAGGATCTTCCTTATGAATATTCTAGGTACTATTTGGAGTCGGGACAGGTGCGTTCGGTCACGCACTGTTTAGGAGGGCAAAAAACTCATGGGTTATTTGGGGGCGATTCAGTGAAAACTTGCTATCTTGTTACTCACAACGCCTGCTCGCAGCTTAAAGGCGTCGATGCCGTCAAAGCCAACTGCCAGTCTTGTAAAGAGGCCACTACGAAACTTCAGGAAACTCTCTTCCCAAAAAATAGCAAGGGTAGTGGAGCATACGGTAATCGATATAGAAGAGAGCTTGCCGAGGCACAGACAGTCATATCGGACTTTTCAGGGAATGCTGGACTGGATGATGAGTTTCAATCTTTTACTAAAAAATTAACCAAGGGAACGGACAGTGAAGACTCTATCTTTGGCCTCTTTCAGGATATTCAAAATTTAGCTAATCTTTGTCACAGATTTGGTTTGAACCGGTTAGGTACTGGGTCTAAGCCTGTGAAGGCAAAGCGCCAGTCGGGTGATCAATAGTCACTCATAATATGAGAATTTATTTAGAATATTGACCCTCTGTAGGGACTCAGGCACAGTGGCTTCTTGATTACAAAAGGAGGCCTTTGGTGAGCACTGACGCAGAAAAACAACCTATTGGGGAGTTGGTGATTCGTACTTTAGCTATGCCCGCAGATACGAATCCCGCAGGTGACATTTTTGGTGGATGGGTTTTGTCTCAAATGGACATTGCTGGTGGACTAGTTACCAAAAAAGTGGCCAATGGCCGAACGGTGACCGTTGCCGTGGATTCAATGACTTTCCATCTTCCTGTGATGGTCGGTGATACCCTTTGTTGTTATGTGGACGTTTTAAAAATTGGGAGAACATCTATTCGCGTGAATATCCAAGCATGGGCCACTCGTCAGTACGAAAAGGGACGGATTCTCGTTACTGAAGGGATTTTTACCTATGTTGCGGTGACCGCTGATCGAACACCTCGGCCTGTAGACTCAGAGTATGTCGACGCCAAACCGACACCTATAAAATAATTCAAGCAGTACTTTTCCACAAAGTTTGAAATTAATAGAATCATGGCTCCTGATTGAGTTCGGAGCTTTGAGCCGTGCTACCTAGGTAACAAAAGACGAAATAAATCATAGTTGAGAGCAAAAACACAGCACCCAACTGATGCAGAGAGGCCAATGCTATTGGAACTTTATTGATAAGAGTAAAAACTCCTAGGTAAAACTGTGTGGCCAAAGCAAAAATCAGCCAGGATAAGGGTTTTTGAAGACGGATGTGACGAAACTTTTTGTGCCAAAGTATAGCAATAGAAATTACGTGGGCAATGATGATCCATGCTAAGGTGCGATGTGAAAACTGAATAGCCGCCCAGTTTTCAAAGAAATTAATCCAGCTGGGAGAAAGAGCCAGGGCTTCTGGGGGAAACCAGTGGTGGGCCATTTTAGGAAAGGTGTTGTAGATCTTTCCCGCTTTGAGGCCCGCAACAAAGGCCCCATAAACAATCTGTAAAACTAAAAAAGTAAATAACGATCCCGTGAGAAGCGACAAAGAAAGAGGGCGTCGTGCTTTGATTTTAGGCAGTGAGGTATTCTGTTTTAGCAGCAGCCAAAAAAAGAAACTGAAAATAAATAAAGCTAATGAGAAGTGGGCTGCCAATCGAAAATGACTGACACTCGGGCGAAACACAAGACCACTTTGAACCATAAACCACCCAAGAAGTCCTTGAAGACCACCTAAAACAAATCCGATAAAGCTTATGGCAGCAAATCGAGAAGTGATCCAACCTTTCAGCCAAAAAAACAACCAAGGAAGAAGGAATAAAATACCTACAGAACGTGCTAGAACTCGATGGGCGTACTCCCATAGGAAGATCTCTTTAAATTCCAATAAACTCATTTTGTGGTTAACGAGCTGAAACTGAGGGAAGTTTTGATAGAGTCTAAAGACGTCGAGCCACTCTTTTTCATTTAGAGGTGGGATGATACCTATTAAAGGCTGCCAGTTGACCATGGAAAGCCCCGAATGCGTCAGTCGAGTCAGACCTCCTACCACGAGAATGAGGATCACCTGGGCACACAATGCCATCAGCCAGAGCGAAACATAGAGTTTTTTTCTGTCCGACGTAAGAGGCATAGG
>JAGRAG010000394.1 GCA_020435025.1 Bdellovibrionales bacterium
CTGTTGAAAAAGCCAATGAAGGCAACTACGCTTTAGGGGGCGCCATCTTTACTAAAGACATCCAGCGCGGAAAAAAAATGGCTCATCAAATGAAGTCTGGAATGATTGGAATCAATCGTGGCCCGGGAGGCGCAAAGGGAAGTGCTTGGGTAGGAGCCGGCCAGAGCGGCTATGGGTTCCATGGATCTAAAGAGGGCCACCGTCAATTTGCCCAATTAAGAATCGTTAGCTCTCCGTTATAAATATTAAGAAGCTCAAAACAACTGTGCGACTTCTTGGTCGAGTTTCACTTTCATCCACCAGTCGTTAGGACACCCTTGGTCCCCGGTGAACTTCAAAGCACCGAGGGCCCCTACAACAAGAGATCGTCCGCAACTGTCTCCTCCGGCTTTAATATTTCTTTCCACTGCCTCTTCAAAACTATGCGATGTTCGCAAAATATAAATTGATAAAGGAAGAGACTCCGGCAGGTAACAGGTTCTCCCAAAGTATAGGGCACTTTCAAACAATGGGGCATCGATGTTTTCAGATGTCCGCTCTATTTTTTTTCGCACCTCATCCGGCAAGTAGTGTTTGGCGCCCTCAATAGACGCTTCAAATTCAGTTCCTTCAATATAAGATTTTAAGACTTGAGCAAAAAATTGCGCACACATAACTGCCACATCGTTGTTGTTTGTAACGCGTACGACTTTTTCTATTAAAGAATCCAGATCTTCTCCGGATCTCTCCATAAGAACAACCGGCACCACTCCACTTAGAGCTGGAATTTGCTGATCATCTGCTCCACTTTTTGCTAAATAATTTTTATCCAAACTTTCTGCCATCTTGAGCGCCACACGAATCACCTCAGGATCTGGATAGGTTATTTCAATGGCATTTTTCACGGGGATAATAAGATCTTCACCACTAAATTTTTTTAAATAGGGTAGGACTTTTTGAACAACAACTTTGGCAACATCATCCGGTAAAGATCTGGAAAGTTCACGGGCTTGTTCGGTTAATTTATAATCATACTGTGCCAAGTTTTCTAATGTTATCCGAGTCGGATTATCCACAAAGCCAACATAGTCACCACCCGGCCCAAAGTAATCTCGATACTCTTTTTGATAAGCTTTAATATCAAATGTAGACCCATGTTTTAAAAGGTGAAAAAGCATTAATTGTAACGTCGAACCGTAATGGGAAAGGTCACCTGATTTCTTTTTTCCATGAGCAAAGTATCCGAAGACTCCCTCATAGGTCTTTTCATTAGGGTCTTGAAACGCAACACTGACTCCCTCTAAATCTTTTAATTTTTTTTTGTCATAAAGCCAGTGCAAACCCAAAGCGGCTGCATCTGCTACAAACATCCCTTGCAAAATGATCCTGGCTTTTTGGGAAAGGTCTTGGCTTTTATTCATTTTTTGTCCTTTTTTGAACTTTCAACACCGTTGCTTTTTGCTCCTTGACTTCAAATTGAATGTCAAACTCTCCAAGGTGCAAATGAAAGATTTTATTGGTCTCTCTTTGCTGTTGAGGTCGTGGATCCCCTTCAATCGTTTGTTTTATAAGATCCTCTAATTCACTCAGACCCTCACATTGTCCTAAAGCTTCTTCGGAAAAGGAGACCGGCAAGTAAAGACTTTGGGCGCTTTCCGTCCATCCCCCTCGACTGGCCTCTGCTGAATCGCTGTAAGCAATATATGGCTTGATATCTAAAACCGGAGTGCCATCAACCAGATCAACTCCAAATAGAGGAATTTCAATCTCCGTTGAATGAAAATGAATGGTTCCAATTTTACACAGCGATAGGCCCAGCCGATTCGGCCTGTGCGGAGTCCGGCAAGCATAAACACCCACTTTTTGATCCGGGGCCCGCGGAGGGCGAACCCGACTTTGCAAGGACTCCTGTTCAGAAACTAAATGAAAAAGAAATTGAATCCAAATATGGCTAAACTGCTCTAACCCCTCTATGGCCTGACGATAAAAGTCGGTATTAGGCAAGACCACAGATCCCGTCACCTGACCCACCAAACCCGGTTGCCGAGGCACCCCAAACTTCTGCTTATAGAGGGAGCGAATGCGGCCAATGGGTTGAACACAAAAGGTTTGTGAATTTGTTATTTTCATAGTCACCGGTCTAACGAAGGATCGGGACTTTGGGCAAGGAAAAAGGGATTTTTATCTCTCAGTTATTTTTTTTAAACTGTCTCATTCTGAGACAAATTTCGGCCTAAAAAGGAACATTTTTTAAATATTTTTTGCAGAAATCCATCCTATTTGATCCAAGAAAATCCCCTGTGACATTGACTTTCCTGGATTCGACCCCATGTTATAATATAAGTGAGGTAACTTTATGAAGTGGCGTTTAGAAACATCTCAATTTGATATAAATGCTGGACAAAGGGCCTATATTTACCAGCAACTGTCAGAGTTTGATCCGTTCCTATTGGCAGAATCGACTGTCTCTGTAGAGGTCAACCCCTACTTAGGAGAGGACCCTTCAGAGTCACAAGTGACTGTTACTATAACATTAACTAATGATGGAACCAATGTGAGCGCCTCGGCAGATGCGACGGATGTCATTACAGCGACACGAGAGAGTAAAGCCAAGCTCCTTGAGTTTCTTTATCAGGTTCAGCAAGAAGTGCTGAATTTAGAGTCAACTGGATCATAAGGTATTAATTTCTCAGATTTTATTGAAAGCGTGACTCCCCTGCTTCAAATGCTATATTAAGAGGTCTATGTCGGTAAAAAATAAGAACTCTGCTCGTGTTGTTGTCTCTGCCATTATTGGAAACTTCTTGATCTCGGTTGCTAAGCTGGTGGGCTGGTTTTTTACTTATAGCCCTTCCATGTTAGCAGAAACCATTCACTCTTTTGCTGATACTACGAACCAAGCCTTACTTTACGTTGGAATTCGGCATTCTAATCAAAAGCCTACCCGGCGCTTTCCCATGGGTCGGGGATTAGCCCAGTATATGTGGAATCTTATTTCGGCGATTGGCATATTTTTCGTGGGATTTGGTGTAACTATATATCATGGCTTTCATTCGCTGATCACAACTTTTGACGATTCCAAATACTCAATCAGTTGGGTTGCCGTTACTGTTTTGTTGTTAGCCTTTCTTATTGAAGGCACTGTCTTTTTCATTGCACTCAAAGAAGTCCTACGCAAAAAAAAGGGCCTCGCTTTTTTTCAATTTTTCCGAGTCAGTGATGACCCCACTCTTATTGCCGTACTTTTCGAGGACGGAATTGCGGTGTTAGGTGTCTTTTTAGCTGGAATCGGAATGTGGACTTCTTATATCTTACAAAGTCCGATTCCTGATGCCATTGTCTCAATTATTATCGCGTGTCTGCTTGGAGTTATGGCCGTTATTTTAGCGTTCACTAATGCCAAATTTTTAATAGGTACCGCCGTCAGCGCTTCCGAGGAGCAAGAGATTCGAGAATTTATCGAAGCCATGCCTGAAGTAGAAAAGGTCACCCGTATCACAACAGCCATTTTGGGACCTGGCATTGTGCGATTGAGTGTTGAATTAGAATTTCATGGAGGAATTTTAATAGATCCTAGACAGATTTCTAGAGATGCCGATAAAATTCGAAGTGGTGAAGCCGATCCCCTACAAATTTTAGTCGACACATCTGAAAGAATGGTGCGGATGTTGGGAAATAAGATCAATGACATTGAAAGAAAACTCCGCAGTCATTTTTCTAAACTCACGGTTATAGACGTTGAAGTCAACTAAAG
>JAGRAG010000395.1 GCA_020435025.1 Bdellovibrionales bacterium
ATGGGTAGTTAGTAACTACCTATAAATTCAAAAGAATACCAATAGCGCAAAGCAATAAACAAAACACACAAACAAAAGACGCCACGCGTTGAGAGTCTGTGGATACTGATGTGGATAACTTATTTTAATGTCTTGGAATCCAATAAAATTTTTTGTAGGGACTCTTTATATTATGAGCTGAGTTTCATTGTAAAGTTTTTAATTTTTGGATAAGAAAAAAAAGTTCATTTCGTCGGGGCGCACAATGTTCAAAAAATTAGATGAAGTAGAGATGCGATACAATCAGGTCAATCAGCAGCTGCAGCGACCTGATGTCGCCGACGATCAAAAAGCCTATCGAGAACTGATGAAAGAGCTGGCTGACTTGGAGAAGGTTGTTTCGGTTTATTCCAAATTTAAGAACATCAAGTCTGAAATTCAATCCCAGAAAGAGTTATTGGCATCAGAGAAAGATGAAGAGCTTCGTTCTTTGATCAAAGAGGAGCTGCCGACCCTTGAGGAGTCTGTTGAGGAATTGGAGAAAGATCTTAAGATTTTGCTTCTTCCTAAAGATCCGAACGATGAGAAAAACATTATTTTAGAGATCAGGGCAGGAGCCGGCGGTGACGAAGCCAGTTTGTTTGCCGAAGAGCTTTTCAGAGCCTATTCCCTTTATGGACAGAAAATGGGTTGGAAAATCAATGTCCTATCGACCTCTGAAGGGAATGTTGGCGGAGTTAAAGAGGTTATTGCAACGGTTACTGGGGATCGTGTTTATTCCAATTTGAAGTACGAAAGTGGTGTTCACCGAGTGCAGCGGGTCCCCAAAACGGAGTCTCAGGGGCGTATTCATACCTCTACGGTTACGGTGGCGGTGATTCCTGAGGCGGAAGAAGTCGATGTGAAAATCAACGCGAACGAATTAAGGATCGATACTTATCGATCCAGTGGACACGGAGGACAGTCCGTCAACACGACGGACTCGGCGGTTCGAGTGACCCATCTTCCAACTGGAATTGTGGTAACATGCCAAGACGGTAAGTCGCAGTTGAGTAACAAAGAACAGGCCTTAAAGGTTCTGTATTCGAGATTGTTGGCTGCGGAACAGGAAAAAGCCCAAACAGAAGCGTCAGATGCTCGGCTCGCACAGATAGGAACTGGGGATCGTTCAGAGCGGATTAGAACTTATAACTTTCCACAGTCGCGATTAACGGACCATAGAATTGGCCTGACAATTCATTCTTTAAATGATGTTATGGCAGGAGCAATGGAAGACGTCATAGATCCGGCCATTGCCTATTTCCAGGCTGAGGCGCTCAAGCGTCAGGGAGATACGTGAAAGTTCAAGAGATCCTCGATAAAACCACACAGTATTTTAAAGAAAAAGGATTTATAACGCCACGATTGGACTCTGAACTTATTTTATCTGAAGCCTTAAATTTGAGTCGAATTGAACTTTACCTACATCATGACCGACCCTTTTCTCATCAAGAATTGGATCGTTGCCGAGATCTCGTCCGGCGCAGGGGGCTTGGCGAACCTGTAGCCTACATTACGGGTAAAAAAGGGTTTTATAAAAACGATTTTTTTGTAAAACCAGGGGTACTTATTCCGAGGCCCGAGACGGAAAGTTTGGTGGATGAAACTCTAAATTGGTCTAGGCAAGTTAATAAAGAAGCAATAAATATCATAGACTTAGGTTCAGGCAGCGGGTGTGTGGGGTTAAGCATTGTCAGTGAAATACCTGATTCGCGTTTAATATCTGTCGATGTTTCCATGGAAGCTGTAGAAACAACGCGGAAAAATGCGGAAAATTTAGGGCTTGAAAGTCGTGTACGGGTACTTAACAAAGATGTTGATCATTTGTGTGCAGAGGATTTGGATTTTTTGGAAAAAAAGGTGGATGTTGTCGTTTCTAATCCACCATATATTGCAGACGAGTCGAAAGACCTTGAGCCGTTTGTAAAACAGTATGAGCCTTCCCTTGCGCTATTTGCCGGTAAGGATGGTTTGAGTTGTCTTAAAAATTGGAGCCAAAAGGCCAAAGAGATTTTAAATCCTGGGGGATTTGTTTGTTTTGAAATAGGGTTTGATCAGAAAGAATCCGTGGAAAGGATTTTTTTAGAATTGGGTGGATTTAAAGAGTTTAAAGTTGGTCGAGACTTAGCTGGAAGAGATCGATGGATTTCAGCCCTTAAAGAGGAGTAAAAATGGAAAGCGTTGTCGTCAGAGGAGGAAAGGTGTTAGAAGGAGAGGTGTCTGTCAGTGGCGCGAAAAACTCAGCTCTTCCCGTTTTGTTTTCAACACTTTTAGCGGAAGGAACTCATACTCTTCACAATGTACCACGCTTGAAAGATGTCGAATCGACTTGTCAGCTTTTAGAGCTCTTAGGTTGTAAGACTCAAAGAGAAGGTACAACTTTAACAATTCAAGTTCCGACTTTAAGTAATTTTGAGGCACACTATGATGTCGTAAGGAAAATGAGAGCGAGCATTCTTTGCCTCGGGCCAATTTTAGCGAAATATGGGCAAGCGCAAGTGAGCTTACCGGGCGGATGTGCCATAGGCACTCGCCCTATCAATCTTCATTTAGAAGCCTTAAAGACTTTGGGGGCGGAAATTACTGTAGAGAAAGGATATGTCCACGCCTCAGCAAAAAAACTTCGTGGAGACACAGTTCTTTTTGAAACCGCAACCGTTGGTGGAACAGAAAACATTTTAATGGCGGCCGTTTTTGCCGAAGGGAAAACGATCATTGAAAATGCCGCTAAAGAGCCCGAAGTTGTAGACCTAGCAAATTATCTAAATAAAATGGGCGCGCAGATTAAAGGAGCTGGATCTAGCATTATCACTGTTGAAGGGGTTGAGTCTCTTCATCCATCGGAACACACGATTATCCCAGATCGAATTGAAGCGGGCACGCTTTTGATTGCCGGAGCTCTTACAGGGGGAAAAGTAAAAGTCACCGATTGTATCCCAGAACATTTAGATGCTCTCATTTCTAAAATGAGAGAAAGCGGTTTTCAGATTTCGACGGAGGAGTCGTCCATCACCGTTCATCCCTGTACGGTATGGAAGGGCGTGGATATTACAACAACCCCTCATCCTGGGTTTGCCACGGATCTTCAGGCCCAATTTATGGTTTTAATGACTCAAGCCAAGGGCACCTCAGTAATTACTGAAAGTATTTTTGAAAATCGTTTTATGCATGTTCAAGAACTCAGTCGCCTTGGAGCAGATATCACTCCTAAAACCCGAGTTGCAGTTGTTAGAGGTCGCAAAGGGGGATTGGAAGGAGCTCCAGTTATGGCAACAGATCTGCGAGCAAGTGCGAGCCTCGTTTTAGCCGGATTGGTTGCTCATGGTGCAACGAAGGTCAATCGAATCTATCATTTAGATAGAGGTTATGAAAATTTAGAAGCTAAATTGAGATCTCTGGGCGCAGATGTCGAGCGCTTGCATCAATAGATTATAAACGAATTTGGGCAAAAAAAAAGCCCCAGTCTAAAGGGGGGGGACGACCGGGGCTCAGGGGTATACATTTAAATCGAAACTTAAATGCAGTCTAAATTTCTTCAGACGGGATGTATGTATCGAAACTTCGGGGCAAACTCCAGAAAATCACAAAAATTTTGTTAGAATATTCGAATTTTCGTATATAAATACGTAATCCTTACATGAATAGTTCCAAAAGTGGGCCACAGATAGGCCTATTTTGACGATTTAAACGGTGCCTATGGTTCTTTCTAGGTTTTACTTAGGTTTTGCTGTGTCGGCGCGGAAACCGACCCATCGTCTAAAGAAAATAAAAAAGACGCCCAGAAAATGGCGCATTTACTGTACTAGATACCTGAAATTATGAAAGAATTAATAAATGAGCGACTCAAAACAAAAGTGGTTAATAAAGCTAAATAATGGAAGAATCGTTGGGCCGTTCACCACAGCGGATGTTTTAGAGAAAATCACAAAAGGAGAACTTGGGGGAGAGGAGTTTATCTCACCTTATCCGAAGACTCAGTGGGTCGCTATTGCGTCTGACCCGACATTTTATGATCACCTATTAAATATTTTAACGGGAGGATCAGAAAATAAAAATTCTTCAGGTGAACAAAACATTATCGAAGACTTTGAGCCGACTCATGTTTCTCAGCGCACGAAACCCATAAAAATAGATGACTCACAAACGGGAACGGAGACGAAATCGTCCCATGGTGAGCGCTATCATCAAACACCAGAAATTGAAGAAGAAGATGGTTGGAGCTTTAGTAAAAAAGAAAGCGAGGAGACATCCACCAAAACTTATTACGAACAAGAAGAGAACACTGAAACAAAATTACGAAATCATACGAAAACGGATTCAGTTATTGAGCTCGTTGATGTCAAAGGAGTGGCGAGGAAGCGTAAAAGAAAAAAAGCTCTTTTTCCTGTTTTTGTCGGTCTAGTTATAGTTGTCTTTTTATACATTCTCTTTAGTGACACTGACGGTGATGGACGACGCATTCATTTATTAGAGGCAAAGAACCAAGGGGAGCAGCTGACCCAGCAAAAAGAGATCGCCTATTTAAAAAGAGGTATACACAATTATTTAATAGATTCTTTTTCCAACTACTTAAAAGCACAAAATGATTTTGTGGCTGTTATTGAGTCACCAAAAGGCAGGACTCAAGCTGATGCGATGGCCATGTTGTGTCTGACTTACTTTGAATTATGGCCTTATTCCTATCAAGACTCTAAAGATTTAAATATACTAGGGCGTCTTACCTCCCGAGTTTCAAAAAAAGCGCCAGGCGGCACGGATGCCGCGACCTGCAAAGTGGTTCGGTATTATCTTTTAGGGAAATACGATGAAGCAAAAGGGCTTATTGAAGCGATTCTTTCTGAAACGAGTTCGCAGACAAAACCGCCAACAGTTTTTTATTATTTTAAAGCACTTCTCTTACGAGACTCTTCAGAATTTGATACAGCCCTTGGCTATCTGAGATCAGCGCAACAGCTATGGCCCCAATGGCTTAAACCCTATCTTTTAGAAGCTGATATTTTTTTAGCGATGAATAATCCAGGAGATGCATCAAGAAGGTATCGAGACATTTTAAAGGCCAATCCGAAACATAAGGAGTCACAGATTAAATTAGGTTTGATCTCCTATCGATTTTTTCGGCACTATCAAGAAGCGAAAAAAATGTTAAGAGCGGCGTTGGCCCTTAATGTGGCTGTGCCAAGAAGAGTGATATCAGAAGCCAATCAAGGGCTTGCCGAAATTGCAATTTATGAAAAAAACAACAAAGAGGCTTTGAAGTACGCTAAAGACTGTTACTATGCCAATACAAGCAATCAGGCCTGTCACAAAATGATTTCATCTTTAGGTGGAAAAACAGATCGTGAAAATTTAAAAGGAAAAGGAAGTCAGCTTATTATAGAGGGAGATCAGTTTGTACGAGAGGGGGACTGTAATTCGGCCCAAGCTATTTATAAGACGGCTTATGAACTTAATAATCGAAACGGAATGGCGGCGATGAAGGCGGCCCAATGCCTTTGGAAACTGAGCCTCAGTTCTGAAGCGATTAAGTGGATGAATATTGCAATTAAAGCAGATCCTATGCTCATTCGAGCTTATACTTTGCTAGCAGACTATTATTCAGTTAGATTTGATTTTACTTCCGCCGGAAGGGTTTTAGAAAAAGCCAATAGAATGTCAAAACGAAATTATGATGTTATGCGAGGATACGCATTACTCGAATTAAGGAGAAATAATCCAAGTGGTGCGATCACATATTGTCAAAGGGCTTTAAAGTTAAACTCTGGGGATTCGGATAGTTACACCCTATTGGCAAAGGCTCAGATGTTGGCTGGAGACTTTAAGTCGGCCCACGGGAGCGCCGCTCGCGCCATTGAACTAGAAGCAACGTCTGTAGAGGGACAGATTGTGTATGCAAAAGCTCTGGCTTCGGTGCAAGGCGTAGATGTTGCCGTCAATTATTTGAATCGTATTGTAGAGAGATTTCCTGATAACTTTGAGTACCGACAAGGACTCGGCGAAATTCTTTTAAACGATGAGCGATTTATGGATGCGGAAAGAGAGTTAAGATATGTAATACGTCTTTCGCGGAAACCTAAGAAAGCTTATTTAATGTTAGCGGAAGCTTTAGCCAAGCAAGAGAAATACAATCTGGCTCAGGAGTCACTTTTAAGAGCAGCAGCGATTGATCCGAGTGACCCTGAAGCACTATTTCGTGCGGGATCTTTATATATTGAGATTAAAAATCCAGAACAGGCTCGGGCTCAATTGCAAAGGGTATTGAGAGTGAACCCCAATTATCCGCGAGTTCATTATTCCTTAGGAAGAGCGGCTTTGATGATGGGAGATGCAAAGGGTGCTTTAGAGGAATCGATGTTGGAGCGCCGTCAAAACCCCAATTTGTCTGACGCATACATTCTGGCGGCGGAAGCCTATACGGCCATGAAACAGTATAGTATGTGCGCGGGAGAGTATCAAAAAGCACTCAAATTACAGCCTGGAAGTCAGTCGATTTATATCAACATAGCTAAGTGCTATCGCCTTATGGGAAATCATGAAGTGGCACTTAAGATGTTAAAATATGCGACGAACATCGATAACAGCAATGCAGAGCTTTATAAGGAACTGGGTTCTCTGTACGAAAAGCAAGGGTACCGAGAGGAAGCAACGACTTCCTATGAGCGTTATTTCATACTAAAGCCCAATGCTGTAGATAGAAAACAAATAGAAAAACGAATGGGCATGTAGCGCATAACTTCTCCTAGTTTTGAGCTTTGAAAAACGGCTATTTCCTAGATAATCCTGGTATTAAATCCTTATCCGAGCAAAAGCCCATTGTCTGACTTAGAGCTCTGGCATACACTGGAACAGTCATAGGGAGGATCTATGAGCCAATTTACAGTAACCATACAAAACCGCATCAAAAGCTCGAGTGCGAGCATTTCCCTAACGGTCTTAAAAATATATTCGGGTATGATGTTAGGATTGGTGTTTGCGCTGATTGGAGAAGAGATTTTCGGCTATGGGATTCTGTCATTTAGCTTTGTAATGGTGACTGTATTGGCCTTATTTTGGCGCCTTTCCAGGAAATGGGGATGGGTGCAACTTCTTTCCTTTGATTTGATTTGCATTCTTGTAGGCTTGCTTTTAAGAATGTACATATATTTGGCTCCAGGGGCTTAAATATTGGCGTACAAGCGGCGGCTCTATAAATGATAGCTTATTCAGTTAACGAATAGGGTCTAGCCCAGAAGTTTTCGCATGAAATAAACGGAAAACATCATTGTGAGTTTTGATCCTTTAAGGGAGTAGGAATGATTGACGTAAAAGCACTAGAAAAAAACGAAATCGTACCCGGCTATGATTTAGGTTATACGGAAGCCTATAAGGTTAGTTTACAAAATAGAGGGGGAGACTCTTCGGTTGTCGATCAGATATTAGAAATCAATGAGAAGCGCAAAGCCTTGATTCTTGAAGCAGAGACGGCAAAGGCGGCCCAAAATAAAATGGGTCCGGAAATTGCTCGTTTAAAGAAATCTGGAGAAGATGCCACTGCAATAATGGCAGAAATGCAGGAAATGGCTTCGTCTGTAAAAGAAAAAAT
>JAGRAG010000396.1 GCA_020435025.1 Bdellovibrionales bacterium
GAGTAGGCACGTAAAATCTTTGTACAAAAACTTAAACTTTGGTCCAGTCATTTTCCAGAGTTAAGCCAATAGATTAGTAACTGGCTGTCAAAAAACGCGAGATGGAGAAATAAAAAACTATCATCCAGGAATATTTTTTTTGTCTTCTTTTCCATTTTGAGACAAAACAGGGCTTATTGAGTTATTAGTGCAAACAATAGACCCGCTACGAACCGCTTAATTTGAGATGCGCAAATTGTCTTAAAGAGCGAATTTAGCTGAAAACTCTACATATTGACTGTTTGCGTAAATTCTTGAATACTTCCGAGATCTTACAGTGCATGAGGAAACCGAAAGGTTTTAAGCCGGTGACTTGTGAAGGCACCGGTAACTAGGGAGTTGAATTTTGAGTCCATCTTCAAAAGTTAGAAGCAAATTTCTTTTGTTTATCACTTCTTTGTTTTGCTTATTAGGAATTTCACTGCAGACTGCCGTGGCCAGTCGCTGTGTTGATGCAACCGCTACAGATATTCGAAGTTTCACGTTAGAAACATTTAATCGTAACATCGGACTGATGACTCCTGAACAACTTTTAACTCTTTCTGAAAAGCGCGTGGCCATTGCTGGCATTGGTGGTTTAGGAGGAGAGGCTCTTCGGGGGCTAGTTGGCCTAGGAATAAGGAAATTCAGCAATGCTGATCCAGACGTTTTAGACAAGAACAATCGCAATAAACAATCCCTAGCCAGCGAAAGAACTGAAGGGAGATTGAAAGTGGAAGTGGCCAGTGAGTACATACTGGAGCGCAACCCTTATGCGGAAATCAGAAGTTTTAAAGAAGGTGTCCGGGAAGAGAATATCGATCGATTTTTAGAGGGTGTCGATATGGTGATTGATGGAATTGATGTCTTTGCGATGGGTGTTCGCCGCCAGATTTTTATGAAAGCTCATGAAAAAGGGATCCCTGTTCTGACAATAGCTCCACTTGGGCGTTCTGTGTCGGTGATGCTCTTTAGGCCAGACGGTATTACATATGACCGCTATTTTGATGTGAATGAGAAGACGAATCAAAATGAGCATCTGTTAAAGTTTATATTAGGGATGGCTCCGGGATTTATGCATCGAAACCACTATCACGAACAGTATTTACGTATGAGTGAGGGAATTGCTCCTTCGTATATTGGTTCGACACAGATTGCGGCAGGGCATGTTGTTGATATTGTGAGAGGCGTTCTTTTGGGAAATTCAGAAATATCTTCTGCTCCTACATCATATCAGTACGACTTTTCTAAGATGCAGGTGCAAAAAAGTCATTTAGCGATGGGAAATCGAGGACCGATTCAGCGGTTGAAGCTTGTCGTCGCTCGTGAAAAATTTCGAAGACATTTCATAGATCTTCCGGAAGAAAAACAGGAGCCCTAAGTGTCCTGTTTTTTTGGGATGGAAGGGTTTCGACTGTTTACAATCTTTATATTAGCGCTGTGTTCATGGCAGGTGGGTGCTTCAAAAATTCATTCGGATGTTGATTCACTTAAGATTCGAAAAGATCATGTGGATGTGGCTGAAATTTCTTTGGCGGATCTTGTCACAAAAAATACCGTACAGATCCTACCTTTTGAGGATCCTATAGCAAAAAAGAAAATTTGGTACAAAGTGGTGTCTCTAGATTCGGTTTTAAGACCCTTTATCAAAAGTGGGCCGTCGGAGTTGACTTTGGTGGAAGTGATCTGTGCGGATGGATATCGACCTCAGTTGCCTATATCTGTTCTTGAACATTTTGATGGCTACATTGCTATGGCCCGTGAGGATCGAGCCCATTTTGCGCTCAACCGATCGAAAGATGGACGGGAAATCAAATTGGCACCGTATTATTTGGTTTGGAAGCCGAAAAAAGGACGGCCGTTTTTAAAGTATAGTCCGTCACAGTGGTCTTACCAGGTCGTGGGCCTTCATTTGATGAGTGCCGTGGGGGCTCAAAAAAACACCCTGCCAGAGGCAAAAAAGGGGGGGAGCTTTGAGCAAGAAGGCAAAGCTCTTTTTGCTAAGCATTGTTTTTCTTGTCATGCCCTCGATGGTGTTGGTGGGCAGGTGGGACCTGATCTTCTAAAGCCTTTGCCGGCAACGGAACGGTATTCTTCTGATTGGTTGGAGCGTTGGATCAATGATCCACAAAGTCTTCGAGCTGATTCTAAGATGGTGGGGCTCAAGCAGAGTTATCCGGATGTGAAGAAAAGAAGATCCGCCGCCCAAAAAATCCTTTCGTATCTTAATGCTCTGTGAATGTTTTTTTGCTGAGAAGTCGCTTATTATGAGCTCTTGTTTAATGGAGGTGATTTTATGCAACAAGTTGATTTTGGACAACCCAGGTATGGATTGACTAAGAATTTAGGAACTTTAGATTTTGCGCAAGCTCGGGAAAAGGTAGAAACGGCTTTGAAGGAGAAAGGATTTGGAGTCTTAACAGAGATTGATGTATCGGCGACTTTAAAAAAGAAGATCGATGTCGATATGAATTCCTATCTTATTTTAGGGGCCTGCAATCCGAAGTTGGCGCATACGGCAATCACTCATGAACCGGCAATTGGTTTATTGTTGCCTTGCAATGTAGTCATGTCGAAAAATGCACAAAATGAAGTCATCGT
Organism: Bdellovibrionales bacterium; assembly: GCA_020435025.1. GTDB lineage: Bacteria > Bdellovibrionota > Bdellovibrionia > Bdellovibrionales > UBA1609 > JAGRAG01. The sequence goes on from JAGRAG010000396.1 coordinate 2,620, forward strand.
GTCTGCTGTCGATCCAGTTGCTATGTTTGAAGTTGTGCACCGTCAGGATGTGGAGCCTTTGGCTCAAGAGGTTCGGACTTTACTTCAAGAATTTATTAATTCTTTGTAACGTTCATCCGTAATTAAAGAGTGCAGTTTATAATTATTAACGGCTCTTGGACTTTAGGGGGCTTGTGATTTCAGCCTGGCATAGACAGGCCAGTGATCACTAACCCCAACGGGGTTATCTTTGTCGAATCGAGCCGGTGTGCCTATGGAGGAGTTTTGTAAAGGCACTCGGTGGGCGACAGAGATGCTTGTCACATCAATTTGCCAGGGCGCTTGGCGGTCTTGAAATTTTTTATCAAACAGAAGCGCATCTAAAAAAGACCACGATTGACCTTTAGAAAAAAACTCAGTTCCCTTACATTGACGACACCCAATAAGGTGGGAGACCAGCCATTTTTCAGCAAGTTCTTTTTGATACAGTCGATTTTTTTGATCCTCTTTAGCGGTGATATTAAAATCTCCTCCCGCTATAACAAGATGGTCTTTAGGAACCTGTGATTTTAGATAATTGAGGTGAGAGATCGCCTGCTTGCGCCAATAAGAGGGGTGTCCTGGAGAAGGAAAGTGAATGGCAAAGGCGGTGAGAGGTGTTCCCGTAGGTAAACGAAAGGTGGCCTGCAAAATCGATCGAGATTGCTCCATCTTTTTTTGGTCTTCAGCGCTTTTGCCCTTAAAGGGAATTTTATGGAGTTGCGGTGGGGTAGTCATCTCCAATCTCGATAAGAAAGCCGTATCGATCCCTCTGTGATCCGGTCCTTCTAAGAGAACAATGTGTTTGTACTGAGCTGACTTTAAATACTTGTCATTTAGTTGTTTCAATACATTTATGTTCTCTACTTCTTGCAAAAAGACGAGATCGGCTCCGCGCCCATTGTTTACTTGTAATATGACTTGAGCCAGTCGTTGCATCTTTTCTTCCAAAACACTATCTGACCAATCCTGGTGGAGGCATTGTTCTTTGTAGCGTGGATTGGTTATTTTCTGGCACTCAGCTTTATGCTTTGGCTGAGCTTTTAAGGACAGGGGTAAGAAAGAGAGATCGTCTTTTCCTTTATCGTGGGCCGTATCAAAAAGATTCTCTACATTGTACGTCATAATACTGACTTCATCGGGTCTTTGGGTCCATCTCTGTGGCAAGTGAGTGGCGCAGCCAGATAGAAGGAGTAAAGAAAGAAAGGCTAAGGCTAATATTTTTAAAAATGACGGAATCATATAGGCTTTCCCCTGAAATCTATTCATGCACTCTGTGTCCTCCCGCATTCGGAAGAAAATGTCCATAGAGAATTAAAAAATTAAATGCGTGCAAAAGAAACTAGATTCTTTTCATGACGTCGGTGAGATTATGCGTTAGTTTACCGCTTTTGTTTTCTTACTTTTAGTGTGTGAGGCGTTATGATGCTTTTTTGGATCAGAATTTGGATATTAATCCCACTAATGGCCGCGGCCACTTCCGAAAAGATCATGGAGGTTCAGATGGGGTTTGGCCAGGTGAAGGTGACACTGCTAGAAGGAACGGATTCGTGGACCCCCTCTCGGCGGCAGCAGTTAGAAACGGATTTATTGATAGATGAAAATCTGGCTTCTTTTGTTACCGGGAAGTCTAAAATCACCGTGGCTATCACCGAAGATGAGCTGAAAGCCGCAGTGGATGAAGGCAACGATTTTTCGGCACTCGCGAACCTGGTATTTGATAAAGCCAATTTTATTGCAAGCCAAAAAAATGACAGGGCCGTTGTCAGTGACGATGTGGATCCGTTAGGTAATGAGGATGACGATCTCCCCGACCGATTTTCAACGACCCAGCCGGGAACCTTTGGCACTTCTAACGATGAAGGACGGGTGGTTGTCGGGTCAAATATTGAAATTGCTGAAAATGATGTCATTGACGAATTAGTAGTTGTGGCGGGAACGGCCCATATTCACGGTACGGTCAAAAGGTTGATTGTCGTTGGCGGAAATGTCCATTTGTACTCCACGGCAAGAATCACGGAAGAGGTTCAACTGGTCGGCGGACACATCGAAAAAGATGAGGGAGCACAGGTGATAGGAAAACAGGTCGAAGTGGGTGTACCACTTTCAAGCAGTACCTGGAATTTGCTGTTAAGTGGAATAGAAGCCACCAAATGGGGAAATTGGATCTCTTCTTTTTGGGGAAAGTTTTTTTTCAGTGTCTTAAAGCTTTCGGTGTTAATGATTCTCGCTTTTCTAGGATATTGGGTGGCTCCTCAGTATCAAGATGCTGTATATTATTTTTTAGAAAGAAATCCCGTGGCTTCATTTGGCTGGGGCGTGATGAGTGTGTTTTTGGTTCTGCCGTTCACTATGTTTCTGTGCCTTTCAATTGTCGGAATTCCTTTATTGCCCCTTCAGTTTTCATTGCTCTGTCTTTTTGCTCTTTTAGGGTACATTCATGTTGGGCAGTATTTAATTAAGAGTTTAAAAGGAAAACTGTGGCCGAACTTGGCTTTAAAAAGTTGGCCTCTTATTTTTGTAGGTTTGGTCTTTTTAGAACTCTTAGATTTAATCCCTTATATAGGCGGGTGGTTTACTGCCATTATGGGTATCTGTGGATTTGGAGCGGCCAACAAGGTTTTTTATGAAATTATTTTTCGAAGAAAGGTGAAGGCTCAAAGTTTAAGTTAACGAATCGACCTGTCAGACTACTGACAGGTCTGTGTTCAGCGGATTGACGCCTTAGTGGATTGGATAGTCTTTTTGTCTGGTTGTAATCTGACAGTTGGGACAGGTAGCCATTTCTTTGATTTGAGGGAGAGCTCCATGAGAGACGACTTGAAAGTCGAGTGGAGTCCCGCAGAGTCCACAATTGTCATGGACTTCAAGATAGACTTGTTGAGAATAGGAGAGATCTTTTTTCCGAAAAGTTTTGCTCTGGTGCTTCGCCATCAATAAACATCCTTGTCTAAATTAGGTTGATAAGTTTTCCGTTGCAAAAAAGAGGACCAAAGACTTTGGGCTGATAAAAATATTTGAGGGCATTGAGCTAGCACGTGGATATCTAGTCTTAAGTGTAATGGAAATAGTGCAATTTATCGGCAATCAAAGAGTGTCGTGATTAAAAGATAAACCAGTCGATGTTTAGACAGCGCAAAGTCTCTGACTGTGAATTTTTAGTTTTTTGTGTGATCTGAGAGATGGTGTCAACAAGTATTCGACGAATTTCATGAGCTGTTTGTTCAGATAGAACCATCGGTCCGGAGAAAAAAAGCTCCTCCTCTCTAGAAGAGTCCATTTGTTGAAATCCCCTCAGACGCCAATTTTGATGGTGCCGTGTAACCAGTGGATGCTCGGCTTCTAGATGTGTTGATAGTGTGGTTCTCCTTAAAGTTCCATCGGTAATTTGACAGAGACCTTTTAGAGTCAAAAATTCAATCACTTGTCTTGCTTTAGAAAAAGGTATTTGAAAGCGATTGGCGATTAGTTCTGCTGTGATTCCGCTAGGAAGATCTGCTAATAGGCGAGAGGCGCTGTAGTACCAGGAGGAATAATATTGTGCCTTTTCCGATTCGCTAAGAGTTTGAATTTCGGGAATCCTATTTTTGATTTTCAAAGATTCAGTGCGAAGGACTTTTAACTCCTCCGAATAGAGCTTCTTCAGTCTGTGGGTTCCAGCTCTTTCTCTTTGGACTAGGTTGATGAAATATTTTTGTTCTAGAGCTTGAAGGCCAAAGAAATCTCCGCACTCCAAAGCTTGTTCGATACTGAACTGGCGCTCGCCCTTTAAAACCTGAGAGATAACGACTGGGCTGATTCGCAAATGGAGCGCCAGCTTTCGAAATAAACCGCGTCCACCATTAGGCTGTGCTGCAATAAAATCGAGGCAGTATTGCTTATAGTTTTCATATTCAAAAAGAGAAACCGACAAATATTGCTCCATGGTCAATCGGTGAACAGCAAGTAGCGGCAAAGTCACTACTTCCCCCTTGCGTCGATTACATCAAGAATGGGGACTGACATCCCCTAATTGTACAAGAAGCAATTAATTTCAGATAGTTAAAAATAGCAAAAATGCTAATAATAAAGATAAAAATTAGCAAACAAAATATAGATTTAAATTAATGCACTGCATATATTGGAACACGAACTGCACAGAAATAAAGGAGTCAGTTATGAAAAAGCCGTATTTAAATCTTATTTTTACGATTCTTCTCTTTGTATTGGCTGGCTGCCAATCCAGTACAAGAGAACCTCTTCAGCCTGTACCAGCAACATCCACTAAAGGTGGTGGCGAGTATGGGGGTGGTGACCTTTTACAGATCCCAGCAACTCCAGAAGAGATAGTTGCCCTAGTTCCTCGGATCCAAGCAATTTTGCCTTATAGCTTTAATTTTATGGGGTTCTGGCATTACTCTTTGGAATCGGCACAGGTCAATATGGGTTCTGAGAACGGGGATGAAGTCCGAGCCAAAGAGCATGCCAGTGAAGATTCTAACTTTGTTTCGGAATCTATTCTGGAAATGCCAAAGATGATTGATGGTCATCCAGTTACTTTTGATAAAATGAAAAATCTGGGGCGTATTTTATTTCTTGGCCAAGATCAAGGTAAGACAGTTTACGACTACTTGAGGACATTGAAGATCACGGTATATATCGACAGAGCCTGCAAAGATAAATCGGGACAAGAAAAAGATGGAAGTGTCCATGGCGATCACAAAGGAGATATCTGTATCAGTGCGTTAAGGCTGAGTAAAAAAGTGAAACGCATACATCTTTTCAACTCTATATTAGGAATGATTGTTCATGAAATTATTCATAGAATGGGTGGAGACTCGGTTGAAACAGAGGCTAAAATAGCCGAGTACATTACACGAAATGTTCCCATCACTCATGCCAACGGTTTTTTTGCTATTGAAGGTCGGTATGCTATACAAAGTGCTATGATCAGAGCTGAAGCGGCATTGGCATTTTTGACCCGTCCACAGATTCCAACGGAAATCCCAGCCGTGTTTCATGAGACCAATTCTAATGCTAAAAATCAAATAGATCGACTTAAACCAAAAATCAGATCGGCCCAAAAAAAATATGATGAACTAATGATTCAAGGTGCTAAATTAGAGGGAGATATTAAAAAAACTGTCGTTCTTGATAATGATCTCACAGCTTCTGACTCTGTTGGAGATTTGAAAAGTGAATTACATTCGGAGTCGCCTCATGACCCAAAGGAGCTCTATAAAAAACTTGCTGAGGTTCGATCGTTTCAAGTAGAAGCTCTTGTTGGGCTTAATTATCTGGAAAATAGTCTAAAATTATATGAAGACCAGCTGTCGTATAATCAGCACATTCTAGAAGACTTTGTATCAAACCAAGAGCGTACCTATCAGGAGTCCGACACGTTTCTTTGTTCGAATCTTCAGGCGCTTAATTCTGAGTTCAGTATGTCCACGATTCCTAAGCTAGCGCCTCAGCCACTTGTAGCTCTGTCGACTCTTACTTCCAACGAATTTGGACTCTTACTAGCTCAGAGCTCTCAAGCCTCTGCTGCTGAGTCTTTTTGTTACACTGAGTCTGAGTTTGATAAAATGTACTTTCTAAATAACTCCGATTCTGCGCCAGCCACCCGGTTTCATAGTTCGTCCGATGGTAAGCCGCTTTATTTTATGCAAGAGAGTTTACCTCCAATTTATCGAGTGAGATACAAAGATAAAGAGGTCTTAGAAAAGGTGTTAAGATCCATAATTGACAATTTGAAACAATTGTCGTCAGAAGTAGATCTCAGCTCGCCAACGAGAATTTGAGGAAATAAAACTAACGAACTCTATAAAAATCGATTTTAATTTAAAACGGCACAGCTGTTTCAGTTGATGTCGTTTTATTTTAAATGGCCCTCTATTTTCTTTTCATAATCTGAGTGCCTTGAATTCAAAACATTTGAATACGAGCTCATAACTCGTAGCAAAGATGTTGGGGTTTAGAGCTTTGATTTACAGATTTTATTAGTACTTCTTTTTTAGTTCTGCTTGAACAATAAGGTTGTGGGGGTCAAACTATTTAGTTGTAACAAAGGAGTGATTTTGGAAGTCTGTCCAAATTGTGGAAACACATCACTAGTGCGAGACCTTCATTTAGGAGGCCAGCTCCGCTGCAGTGAGTGTCAGTGGGTGGGTTCACAAGTGCCTTCAGTAGACCTTCCAGCGGCGACAATCAGTGCCATACGCTGGGGAGGTTTGTTGACTCTAGTGGGAGTGTTTCTCTTTTTTTGTATGCAGCTTTTTGTTTGGGGCCAATATTCTTTTGATGCAACTTTATTGATCGTCAAACAGTATTCGGGAGTGGCTCAGGAAGAAGACTATTTGGAGTTAGGGTCGATCTGCAATGCTATAGACAATCACGAGTGTGCCATTCGCTATTTTGGTAAAGTTTTGGATATGAATCCGCGACATAAAACGGCCCTTGCGAATTTAGGAATTAATTATGCTTTAGATGAAAAGTGGGATTTGGCAAAGTCTCACTTTGAAGGCTATTTCTCCATGGGGGGAAATGGGTATGATGTGCTTCTTTGGTATGGAAGAGTGCTCGATCAGATCGAAGGAGACGGAGCTTCTATAGAATGGAGTTATTTGGCCTTAGCATCAAAGCCGACTTATCAGGAAGCGGCCATCGATTTGATCGAGAAACTCAGTCGAGTTGGGAAAAAGATCGAAGCACTTTCTATTATTGGTGGGATGGCGGAAGGACACCCACAGCAAGGCAGCGTTTGGAGTGACCTTTTTCAAAATATGAGTCAGGAGATCATCGATAAAGGGTGGCCATCGAGTCACGAGAAAGAGTCTTTTTTGCTCGCTAAAGTCAAAGGCCGTCACTTTTATATTCCAGTGGCTTTGAAGGAACATCATTCTTTGAAGCTGTTTGCTATAGATCGGGCTGTTAAGCATCTTTGGATGGATGAAGATTTTGTGTTTGCCAATCAGATTCAGATTCCCGTAGATGCACCGACACACAGCTTAGAGTGGGGGGGACAGCAATTTGTAGGTAGGGAAGTGAAATTAGAGCAACTGTATATTGGTCCCTGGACATTTAAGGGGCTGAAGGTTATGGCCTGCGGACAATGCCCATTTATATTTGGGGAGGAGCCGCTGCAATTGATTGATTACAAACTTTGGAGCCGCCATCAAACGGAGTTTCTAACTGTGCATCACAAAAAACATTAAAGAGTGTCGGTGAATAAAAAAAGCCCCTATGAGGGGCTTTGTGGAGGGGGTGTCGACTTGGTCGACGGTG
>JAGRAG010000397.1 GCA_020435025.1 Bdellovibrionales bacterium
GTGTGTTTTGTGCATAATCAGGGATGTCCCAAACCTTTTTTATTTTCTTCTCGCCATCATCTTCCGACACTTTCCGTTCCCAATAGTGACCTTTATTTTTACTACGATCAAAAAACGTTCGGACTTCTTTTAGTTGCTTTGTTTCTTTAACATGCAACTGAAAAGTATGAGGAAGCATTTCATTGTAATCTAAAAATGTTTCCGCCCAATCATCAACGGAATAGACCATGGAAAACATCTTGCTTGATTTAAGACGAAGCACAAAATGATAGGCTTTTTGCCCATTGACCTCAACGAACGGCAAAGTTTCTAAAACCAAAGTACCCGCCGAAACGTTAAAATAACTTATACTTAACTCGACTCTCTCTCCCACCTTATAGGGATCGACATTTGGTCTCCTTCCAGTGAAACCATCACTGGGCTCTATTTCAGGAAGTCTTTCTAGTTTTTTACTTTTCTCTAAATTGGAACGACTCATCAGCTTACTAGTCTTCTTAAATATTTCCGGCTTTTTTACTTTCTTGGTCTTTTCAACAATCTTTTGAATTTGCTCCGGAGCCTGCTCCGGAGGCGGAACAGGTTCCAGCTGTTCTTCTGAAGTGTCCCCGCTTCCATCTGGTCGCGACTCAATTTTTTTTACCTCGACCATTTTGTCGTATTCACCTATCACATCAATGTCTTGCTCCCCTTCATATTGCATATACTTTGAAGCACAACCGATCCAAAATCCAACACTTAGGAATAAAATGCAAATACGCAGTGGGTTCCTACACATAGTGAAATCGTATCGAATTTCCTAAAGGTTTGTCAGGAAGCGAAGGTCGTGCGTGCAGCGCATTATTCCAAACATGATTAAAGTTTTACAGACTTCGAATAAATCCTGCAGGCTCAAGTATTTGTTACATTCCTCTTCCCAGGTAGAGAATTCAAATGTTTTATTTCCATTGAATAGTGACAAAGTGGCCCTAAATTAGTGGCACAAACCTTGCCTATATAGGGTTTTGAAAAACTAGGGATTCTAAAAGGGGGACCAAATATGAAATCCATTTTAAATTTAATGTCACTTATCGCTCTTGTCAGTTCATTGTTCGCTTTCTCAGCGCAGGCTCGTACAGCCCGTGGAGGACATGATGGTGTCCGCCCAGGTGAAACCTGCTCTTTTATTGCATCCAAAAATGCCTATTATGGATCCGAGTGTGCCAATGTCATTGCCAAAGCTGAATACATCTCCTCTGAAGCTTCCGCTGGCTGCTATGCTGTCGCCGAAGGCAACGCTTACTATGGTTACACTTGTATGCAAAACATTCTCAATAAAGACTATCAACCCGATGCCGTTGACGTTTGTATCACTATAGCTGGTAGCAATGCCTATTATGGATCAGAGTGTTTAAAGGTCATCGGTGACAAAGAGTACCGTCACGGAGTTGCTGATTCCTGTAAGGCCACTGCGAAAAGCAACGCTTACTATGGATACACCTGTATGCAAAAATCTGGTGTAAAAATGGAAAATCCTGGAGCCGGTGGTCGTCGCTGTATGCCTATGGACCAAATTGCAAATCGTTTAAACAATAGTATTAATGCCATGGAACGAGGAAACTACTACCGTAGTGAAAATATTCAACGCGGGCTTCTCCGGCAATTACGAAACTGTCGCTAATCATTAAAATAATGCGAAATATGGCGGTACCTAGTGTGCCGCCATTTTTTGTGTGATATATCTCGGCCATGTCGAATGATTCTCATCCCAGCTTAGACCCCCTTAAAGTTCGCAAGTATAGAACTAAGGGCAAACGACGAACCAAGGAACCTTGTTCCCTTTGTTTTTTGAACCCCAATGTCTGTATGTGCGCGGTTTTACCGAAACTCCAACTTCAAACCAGACTCACGCTTGCCATTCATCACTACGAACTCAGAAAAACTTCAAATACTGGCCGTCTCGCCCACACAATTTTAGAAAACAGTGATCTCGTTATTCGAGGAAGACTGCACGAACAGGTCAATCTAAGAGATTCTCTTGTTGAAGGATACACTCCCCTTTTACTTTATCCCGTTGAAGAAGCCCAGTGGTTAACACACGATTTTCTAGCCGAACTCCAAGGCCCCATTCAACTGATTGTTCCTGAAGGATCTTGGAGACAAGCTAGTAAAGTCCACTATCGCCATAAAGAAATTGCCGATATCCCCAGAGTCAAGCTACCTCCGCCACCTGAAGATACAGAAAGATTGCGAAGTAAAAATGGCGAATTGGACATGGCCACATTACAAGCCATTGCCTATGCCTTTCATTACTTAGAAGGCCCGGAGGTAGGAAAAACAATTTTAGACGTGTACAACACAAAGGTCGAACGAACTCTCTGGTCCCGAGGAAAAATCGCCTCTGCTGACTGCAAAACATTTACCCCACCTTCAAAAAACTAACCCTAATTCCACTCGCTCTGCAAGAGACGCATAAAATTTCTGTTTATTCATTTAAAGCTATTTATTTTTTGAGTCTCTCCGCCATCATTGGGCACTGCTCCTGCATTGCAGGCATCGCCCTATGGGCGAACGCTTCACGCTTGCCTGAGCCGCAATGATGGCGGAGAGACTCAAAAAATAAATAGCTTTAAATGAAAAAACAGAAATTTTATTTACTCGTGGAACTCTTTCCATCGTCGATGCACCCACATCCACTGATCTGGATGCTGCCGCACTTTTTTTTCCGTCCAATGGTCGAACACCTGAGTCATATGGAGAATGGTTTCTTCCTTGCTACCCTTTTCTTCAAAAGGAATTTCGGGGTCTAAAACAATAACTGTGACACCATCGTCGCGCCGGTAGGTTGAAACTGGAATGATTGGAGATCCTGATCTCTGAGCCATAACGGCCAGTCCCATGGCGCTTCCCGTCTCTTTGCCAAAAAAAGTCGAACGGACTCCGACTGGTGGTCCCATAAATTGATCATTTACAAAAACCACATTCTTGTTTCGTTTCAATGCTTTTAAAACAGCGAAAGAACTGTTTCTTGGGGGAATAAATTCTGTTCCTAAACGCGCTCGCATCCCAAACCACATATCATTGAGCCAACGTACTTTAAACTCTTTGGAAATGATCACGACCGGTTGTCCCGCAAGAGCTAAACCGGCAGCGGCGTTATCACCATTTCCTAGGTGCATACTCAGCATGCAGACTCCCAAATTCTTCTCTTGGGCTTTTTCCAGGTTTTCCAATCCTTCAATCTTAAAGAGATGGGAATAATCACCTTCAGGAAGAACATGAAAGTAACAATAGTCGACTATATTACGGCACATATTTCTTACGGATCTTCGTCCTAGACTGGTTCGATCCTGCAAATTCATTTCTGGAAAGGCAATAAGTAGATTATCTAATACAACTTGACGACGAATTCGCAAAACATCAAACCACAACAGCCCCAAAAGATCACCGATCCAAAATTGAGCTCTTCTCGGCAAGAGGATTACCAGTTTTGCAAAAAATTTACCTAAGATCGCGACGAAGTATCGCATACATTCCCTCTGCGCTTTCGGAAAATTGAACTCCTAGTTTCGCAACCCACAATGGCGAAGCTAAATCTGGATACTGTCGCAGTTTTACAAAATCTTTCTCAGTTGTGAGTATCTGCTTTGCACCGCATGATCGCTGCGATTCTAAAATATTTTTCACTGTTTGCAAACTGTACTCCGCATGATCTGGCAAAATAAAATGATGAGAGAAAGAAATACCTTCTTGTTGCATCATTTTTTCAAACGACTTCGGATTACCAATTCCGGACAACAGCATAACTGGCTCGGAACTTTTCATCCAGATCACTTCTGGAAAATCAGGTTTAAGAATCCTCAGCAATCCATATTTTGACTCAACAATTCTAGGATTAGGAATATTTCCACGATCCGACCAAGATTGGTTCAGAAGTTTCACCATGGATACTAAGTTTTCAGCAGTCCCTAAATTCACTTTATTTAGAACGACAAACTGCGCTCTATGCAAAGAGGATAGAGATTCTCTCGCTCGACCCACGGGAAGTGGTAAATAGTTTTCCAAAGGCTCCATCATATCTAAAACTACCAAGTCATAGGATCTCTGCAATTGCCGGTGTTGAAATGCATCGTCAGCGACAATAAAATCGACCTGTTCGTGAGTTTCTAAAGCTTGGGCCGCCCTCACTCTTTGAGGGCACAAATAGATGGGAACATTAGGATAGCGCAAGGCCAGCATGTAGGGCTCATCACCATAAAACTCTGGCCCCTTTTCTAAGTCGGCCCCATTCACTTTAACGACACCTGAATAGTTTCCCTTATAACCCCGTGAGATGACTCCGACCTTAATGTTTTCTTTCATACACCACTCAATAATTTCAGCAATAATCGGAGTCTTTCCAGTCCCTCCTGCCGTTATATTGCCAACACTTAAAATAGGAGTTTTGATCGAGTCGGACTTAAAGAGCTTTTTATCATAAGCAAAATTTCTTATTCGAGAGACAATCGAATATAACAAGGCCAGCGGCCAAAGCAAATGTCTCACGACGGCTCCTGGAAATAACCAGAAAGAGACTCTGCCACTCGTTGTGTCGCTCCTCGCTCTCCCAGGCAAGACGAAAGATGGTTCAGCTCTTCTTCGACTGACTGACGATAACTGTCATCTTCTATCAATTTGGTCAGAGCCTCAGATAACTTCTTTACACTGGCATTTTCTTGAAAGTACTCCCTGCCCACTTCTTTGCCTAAAATAATATTGACCATGCCAAAAAATGGAGTTGAAGTCACAAGCCTTCGAGCAATGAATGCTGTAATAGAATTCATAATATACATGATGATCATTGGTCGCTTCATAAGACCCACAAAAATCGTCGCCGTTCCTGAAGCTGTTAACACAATATCGGCCATTCGAATCATATAAAAAGGATCTTCTTGAACCAATAAAAGTGGAAAGTCCAATGTCTGTAAACGTCTTTGAATTTCTTCTTTCTCTAAGGATGGCGCTACGAACAAAACAAATCGCAACTTCTTAGACGTTTTCTTAATATAGAGGCTTCTGGCCACATCAATCTGTCGTTGCAAATTGTAATCTAACTCTGAGTGCCGACTGCCCGGCATAAGACCAACGACAAATTCGTCGTCCAAGATTCCATACCGTTGCCTCTGTTCTTTTCGATCCGAGTCACTGAAAAGTTTGGGATCTAATTCGTCCAGTAATGGATGCCCGACAAACTCGACATCCACACCATGTTCCTGATAAAAGGTTTTTTCAAATGGAAAAAGAACCAACATTTTATCAACATACTGTTGGATTTGTTGAATCCTTCCCTTTTTCCAAGCCCACACTTGCGGAGAAATATAATAGACTACGGGCACACCCATGGCCTTCAATTTTTTTGCCAATCTTAAATTAAACCCCGGGTAATCTAACAAAAGGGCAAATGCCGGTTTTTTCTTTTCTACGGCAGCCAATAACTGATTAAAAACTTCTTTGATATGTCCCCAATGCTTGAGAACTTCTTTGAAACCGACAACAGCCATGTCTTCAGAGCGGCCAATTCTCTGAAAGCCAAGCTTTTCCATTGCCGCATCTCCAATTCCAAAAGCATCGACTGGTTGATGAGCTTCTTTCCAAAACTCCAAAAGTCTTTTGGCGTAAAGAGCACTTGAAGCTTCTCCAGCAACAATGAGGACTGGTCTAGATTCGTCGCTCATCGATTTTTTGGTTGATCAAGTCAGCCAGTTTAAGAGCTGCAAGACCATCTTCTCCGGTCACTAAGCAAGGTTGGTCATTTAAAATGGAATTGATAAAGGCTTCTGTTTCGACTTTAAGAGCATCTCCTTTTTCTAAATTCCACTCTTCTTTTTCAATGGGCAGATGGTTTTCTTGCATCTCTCCCGTTTTGGTCATCAAACGTACTTGTCCATTACCAAAATCAATAGAAAGATATTGAGAGTCTTGAAACACTCTAAATTTTCTTTGTGGCTCCGTTGATACGCGAGAAGCTGTGATATTGGCTACGGCTCCTGAAGCAAACTCAACTCTGGCATTTGCAATGTCAGGACTCTGTGTTAGAACCTTGGTGCCCACGGCAGAAACAGCGACCGGTTCACTTTGAACTAACGATAAAATCACATCCAAATCATGAATCATAAGGTCTAAAACCACACTGACATCATTGCCCCGAGGATTAAAGGGAGCTAATCGATGACATTCAATAAATAGAGGAGTTTTTAATTTTTCCTGTGCCGCAATCAACGCAGGATTAAATCTTTCAATATGACCGACTTGCAATTTTAAGTTCTTCGTTTTAGCGATATCGACCAATTTTTGCCCTTCCTCGACAGTGGCAGTCATCGGTTTTTCGACATTGACATGAACTCCATTTTCCAAAAACAACTTTGCCAACTCAAAATGAGATCGAGTGGTTGAGGCAATCGTAACCGCTTGCACTTGACCAATCAAAGTACTCGGGTCCGTAAAATAAGGAACCGAAAGTTCATCTGCAACTTTTTTGGCCTGGCCTTCATTTAAATCACAAACACCAATCAGTTCTGCTTGAGGCAAAGCACTGTACTTTTGAGCGTGAAATCGCCCTAAATACCCTACTCCAACGACGGCACATTTCAAAGGAGTCTGACTCACTTGGGAATTCCTTTTTTAGAGTTTTTATAAAAATCAAGCAGGTACTGAACAGGTTCACTCTGTCCCCACTTCTCTGTAATTTCCGAGATAGCTTCATCTTTAGTACGATGACCCTTTATGATTGTACGAATCGATCCGTGAACAGCTTGGATATCTTCTTTGGAAAATCCAGCTCGCTCCATACCAATTTTGTTAGTCCCGCGAACCGTAGCGAAAATTCCCGCTGCCATAGAGAAAGGCAATATGTCTTTATTGATACTGCTATTTCCTCCGATATATGCAAACTTTCCCACTTTACAAAATTGAGTGATTCCACCAATTCCACCAATAGTGACAAAGTCCTCTACCTCAACGTGTCCAGCAAAGGCCACGGTATTGGCAACAACCACACGGTTTCCAATTTTACAATCGTGACCGACATGAACATAAGCCATAAACAAACAATCGCTTCCAATACGTGTGACTCCACCGCCCCCTTGAGTGCCACAATTCAGTGTCACAAACTCTCTCACCACATTACGATCGCCCATAACCAAAGAAACGTGCTCACCTTTATACTTTAAATCTTGAGGGGGACCACCAACTACAGCCCCTGGCCAAATGTGGTTTTCCTCTCCGATGATGACCTCACCCGTCTCACAGCCAACCGTGACGTGATCCTCAACGATCGTACCAGCTCCAATTTTGACTCGCCCTTTTACTATGGAGTAGGGACCGACTTTGGCTTCAGGATGAATTTCCGCTTCTTTAGAGATAATAGCGGTAGAATGAATATTCATTTTTAGCGACCTCTTCACTTTGAAAATGCAATCCGGGTTCCAGAATTTAAATGCGAAGAAATTTAATTAAGTGACCCAATTGGAACGACATATGCGACGATTTCAGCACTGGCAACAATTTTCCCATCAACTTCGGCCTGGCAGTCCATCACAATCATATTTGCCTTATCTTTTTTTACTACAACACTCATAATAACGGAATCCCCCGGAACTACGGGTGCTCGGAATCGAGCCGATGAGACTTTTACAATGGCGACATCCATCTCCGGATCATTGGGACGATAGCAGGCCAAAGCCCCTGTTTGCGCCATCGCTTCGATGATGAGCACTCCAGGCATCACCGGTCTATGAGGAAAGTGTCCCGGAAAAAATGGCTCATTGATCGTGACATTTTTCAGGCCCTTTACCCATCGTCCTTCTCGACTCCCGTCACGTGGCTCATCCATATCAATGATACGATCCACAAGTTGAAATGGGTATCGGTGTGGAAGAACCTTTCGGATCTCTTCCACTTTCATAGTCCGCGCTTCACCGTTGGACATTTTTGGCTCCAGCAAATTTTATTTATTAAACTCTTTTACCACTTGATCTGTTAAGTTGGCACTCTGCTTAGCCCATAACACACCTTGCTCTCTTTTTTCGAGGATCATAGTGTAATTTTCTTTTTCTGCAATCTTTGCCAAAATTTCTTGAATTTTCTTAACAATTGGCACAGTCAAAGTCTGTTGTTTCTTTTGAATTGCAATCTGATTGTCCTGAATCAATTTGCGATACTTCAACATTTCCGTCTGCAGCTCTTGCTGTTTTTTTAATTTTACATCATCCGACAGAACGAGCGCTTTTTTCTCGAGATCGTCGTTCATCTTTTTTAGGTCCGCCTCAACCTTTTCGATATCCTTTTTTCTTTTATTAAACTCTTTTTCTAAAGTCTTTTTGGCTTCCTGACCGGCTTTTGTTGCTTGAATGGCTTTTTCCATGTCAACATAACCGATTTTCACTTCGGCCATTGCTACCGATCCAAAAAAACCAAGAGCTACTAAGCTCGATAAAATAACTTTAAATATTTGCATAATTTTCTCCTCGATCAGGGGATAATTCATAATTAACCCTTCAACTATACTTAGAAAGGGGCACCAATGGCAAATTGGAAATTCATACTGTCTTCATCATATTCAGGTTTTCGATCCAGAGGAAAAC
>JAGRAG010000398.1:0-4474 GCA_020435025.1 Bdellovibrionales bacterium
AAATTCGCAAAGTGGGCGGTCAAATGCTCCGCCAGAAAGTCTCCTTGAAACAGGGAATCGACAAAGAAACAGCTAAGAAAATCTGTAAGGACATACGAGATTCAAAAATCAAGGTCCAAGCTCAGGTGAATGATGAGAAAATCAAAGTCAGCTCAAAAAGCATTGATTCCCTTCAAGAGTGCATTGCCTTTGTAAAGGGTCTAAAACTAGATATTCCCGTGCAATTCGAAAACATGCGATCTTGAACACCACAAAAAATCAAAGTTTTTCTTGTTTACTTTGTTCTTATACAGAGAAAGGCACTGTATTTGTGATTCTTTTCTAAGTAATTGACGTAACCACCCAGTTGGCCATTTTGAAGAGAACAACCTCCCGTAAAAAGACAAGGTTGGACGATCAACGAAGGAATTTGATAATAGTCATGGCCAACCGTCGAAAGATCTAATTCCAAGACATATTGTCCCTGAAAACGACCATTTTTCTTGTACCCATTCAAATGATACAAAATTGGTTCGCCGTAGGAATAGTTCCATTCATTAAAATTTCGATAAACAAATTGGCCCGTTTCATTTGTCTCTATTTGAATTTGCCAATGCGTCCAATCCGTTCCTCGACAGTTATAGGTATATCCATAAGCTGTACTTATAAAAAAAAGTGATAAAACAACTACTATGAACTTCATTTGTCTCTCCTTGGATCAGAACCTTTCGAACATGAAACAGGGCAAAGGTCAACTGAGAGAGGATAAAAGTAAAAATCACAGTTAGAAATAATATTTCAAAGAGAAACTCGCGAAAAAAGGATACTGAGAAAACTCACTTTTGCCAGGACCCTGAGGAGCATAAACCTGGCCATTAAAAATCAGATCATCAGCTACATTGTAATCTAATTGAGTCGTAAAGAATGTTGAATGGTCATTGAGATTCCACAAAATACCATGAGTAGAGTGAAGCAAAGGACTCCACTCCCATTGCAAACCAGGAGACAAATAGCTTTGACCTAACAAAAAAACAGCACCTTCAAAAAAAGAGACGTCATTTATCTGCTCTGTATACCGATCAGAATCTTTTTGACCTGCTCCATTATAATGAAATTCAAAAATCCAAAGAGATTGTGTACTTGAAATACGGTAATCAAAACCAATGACCGAGCGAAAGGCGGAGCCTCCCTCCCAACCCTTTGAGCCATCACTTTTATATTCTGTCCAAGCCGACTCCCACCAAATGCCGTGACCAAAAATATCACCTTGCAAATCAAAACCGAGCAGTTCATTTTCTTTAAACACGGCCATCATCACAGCGACATCCCATTCGTAAAAAACTTGTTTAATATTCATATAAAAAGCGCTGTCCTCTTTATGAGCCAATGGACCAAAGACATAACCACCATCAACCTCTCCCATTGCGCCAAAGCCCTTACGAAAACGAAGCGCATCCACTCCACGGCGGTACTCTTGATCAATGGAAGCCAGAGGAAAGGCAAAAAAGATATCCGTGGGATTCACCATTTTTCCTGAACCGAAGCTGAGCGCTTGTCTGCCTAAATGCCACTCCCAAGAGCGAACATAATAGATGACTTGGGCACGATCTAAATTTTGTTGAAAAAAACTCTCTTCTCCCTGTAAAGCCCTCGGGTGTGATTCGATATCATCGTATCGGTATCCTTGTGGCGTAAGAGCTGATACCTTAGCTTTTGGAGACTGTGCGGTTTGCCAATCCCATTCGTACCCGAACTCCATTTGCCAATTCTCTGACCAATGATAAATTCCGTTAAAACGCCCGGACAACACCAAAGACATCTCGCTATCTTTCAACGTCTCACTCAAGATTGAGTGCTCACCTTTTAAAAGATAAGACTTAAGATTTCCACTCCACCGCCCTTCGCTAGCTGAGGCCAATAGCGACAAAGTAAAAAATAAAACAAATAAGCACTTATAAAAAAGAAACTTCAAAGCACTACCCTGTCTGCCATATCTCATCTGCCACTTTTCCATCCTTTAAAACCACAAGCCGTTTGGCTCGTTCCATTATGATGGGATCATGAGTGGAAAACACAAAAGTCGTTTCATACATCTTATTCAGCCGCTTCATCATCTCCACCAGTTCCGTTCCCGTTGTCGAATCCAAATTAGCTGTTGGTTCATCCGCTAAAATGATGTCCGGCTTAGAAGCCATGGCTCGGGCCACAGCCACTCGCTGTTGCTGTCCTCCCGATAACTGATTGGGAAAACGGTTCTCCATCCCCTCGAGCCGCACCTCAGCCAAAACCTCTTCGACACGCAAGCGTCGTTCTTTTTCGGTCTTTCCTTGTAACAGCATGATATATTCAATGTTTTCTAAAACTGTCAAAACGGGAATCAGATTGTAGGATTGAAAAATAAAACCAATGTGATCTCGACGAAAATCTGACATTTCACTGTCTGAAAGAGTAGTTAAATTCTGCCCTTTCAAAAACACTTCTCCATGTGTGGGTCGATCCAGGCCACTAAAAATATTCAGCAACGTCGACTTTCCTGACCCCGAGGGACCAACAATGGATGTGAACTCACCTTTATTGATCTCTAAAGTCACGCCGTCTAGAGCATAAACCTGAGAAGGTTGATCTTCTCCATAAATCTTTTGCAGATCCTTTACGGAAAATATCACACTCATTAAAACCTCCTAAAGACTCTTTTTCATTGACTCGGCTATCGTCAATCTTGCCGCATGTAGAGCTGGATAGATAGCGGCAATCACCGTAAAAACAAGCAACTCCAATGGAAAATAAACAAACTGTTGCCACCTAAAAAAAACAAAAATAGGTTCTGTAAAAGTGGCTTCCGCCATCTGTATCCCTCCGTAATCAATCCCACGAATGTTCACAAGCCCCCCCACACCAACAGCGATGAGTATTCCAAAAACAACGCTCACAAGTCCCAGGCAAAAGGCTTCGGTGAGAATCATAAAAAATATAAATTTCGGTCGTGTTCCTACTGCTTGCAACACACCGAACTCAAAAAGGCGTTCAAAAATGGCCATAAATAAAGTATTCATGATTCCAATCAGAACAACGAGCAATAAAAAAAGAGAGACTAAGGCTGTCGTGGCTTTGGCCATCTCAAATGCAGCCATCACCCCGGGAACCAGATCTCGCCAAGACGTTAGCTCATTTTCCGGAAACTTCAGTGAGTTCCATAAAGCGCTTTGCTTATCCTGTGTGCGCTCTTCTTTATCAAATTGTAGCACCAACTCATGGCTTTCTCCTGAAATCCCTAGCATCTCTTCTAGGAGTTCTTTTGGAACAAAAACCATGGCATCGTCAAAACCGGAGACATTAAAACGATAGATACCTGAAACTCGCAACAGCTCTTGGACCACTTCATCACTTTTAGGGGCAACAACGGTCAGCACCAATCGCTCACCAATTTGAAGATCCAATTTCTTCGCCAGCCTATTCCCAATAAGAACTTCTCGTTTTTTACCTAAAAATTTCCCCTCAATAACATTTTCATCAATTCGAGAGATCTTCGGTTCCTGAACAAGGTCGATCCCCACAGCTTGAACATTTAAAACATTGGCCGGTGAAGTAACCAGTCCTTCAGCCATAAGCCGGGTTGTCCATTCCTTTACTTCTGACGCCTCTTTCACTCTCTCGAGGACCTTATCTATTTGCGCAATCACTTTCTCTGGCTTTGGGTCTTCTCTGTAGAGATGGTGATAGATTTGCGCCTGCCCCATATAAGTTTCCGTCAGTGACCCGACCATGCTTTTTCTCATTCCTAAAATCAATCCATCGGCAAAGATCAAAGCCGCAAGCCCAATACCGATCGCTAAGGCCGAAAGAACCGTTCTTTTTTTATTACGTAAAAGGTTTCGAAAGCCGAGCTTTAAAAGAAGAGGCATTAGCGGGCCCTCATAGCTTCAACAGGGATAATCTGTGAAGCCCGCCACCCGGGCCATAAGCTCACAACGAGTGCCGCAGCTAAAACGGCGACCGAAGGGACAATAAATGAAATGGAATCCCATCGCGTGCGCATTCCAGAAAACTGCAGACCTCCGTAATCCAAAGGTTGAGATAAAGTGATTTCATGGCTCGAAAAATAGAGGATCAAGAGCGAAGAGATGGCGGCTCCAATGATAAGACTGGAAACAGCTAAAAAAAAATTTTCCATAATGATTAAAGAAAAAATCTGGCGAGGCGAGGTTCCTACAGCCTTTAGAACACCAAATTCTCGCGTTCGCTCCAAAACACTCATTAATACCGTGTTGAGAATTCCGATAGAAACAACCAGAATGATGATCCCCAAAGAAACATTGTTTCCTTTCTTGTCGATTTGCATGGCCGTATAAAACTCTTTTAAAACCACCTGCCAAGAAGCGACACGAATGGGCTCTTTAGAAAATCGGCTTTCAAATAGACGATTTAATAGCGCGGCTTTTTCCTGTGCCATGGAAAGGTCTTTCAATTGGATGGCCACTTCATGAATCGCCCCGGA
>JAGRAG010000398.1:4488-4735 GCA_020435025.1 Bdellovibrionales bacterium
GAAGCACATCGATATCAATAAACACCGTGTTTGGCTCGATACCTACCTTTTCGTGATCAAAAAATCCTCGCACCAGATAACTATCATTGGCGATGGAGCCATCGGCACCTTGCGAGACAAAGATCAACGGGCTCTTTAACTCGGCTTGTAAGGTTTTAGCAAGCTGCAAAGAGATCACTACACCCGACTCCCGCCGTTTAAAACTACGACCCCTGGAGATTTTCCTTTGAAAACCCGTTGTCTTCTC
>JAGRAG010000399.1 GCA_020435025.1 Bdellovibrionales bacterium
AAGATGTTTGTAAGTAAGAATAGAAATCACCAAGCTTATAAAAACGGAAAACAGGACAATATTGCCTTGTTTGACATACTCGACGACCGGCTTACCAAAAGTATAGTAAATATAAAGAAAAAATGAGGTCGAAATAATCGCAGCTATAAAATCCGCGAAAGCAAATCGGGCAGGGCTCATCTTACCAATACCCGCTGTTAAAAAAAGAGCGGAGCGAACTCCAAAGGGAATGAACCTTCCAACGATCAGTGTCCAAAATCCAAATCTTTGATAAAACCGAGAGACCGTTTCTATTCGGTCTTTATGCGTGATCCGCGCAAGATACTTGTAGTTCCACAAACGTCCTCCAAGCATCCAACCAATAGTAAATGAGATCAGATCACTTAAGTAAACTCCTGCAAAGCAGAACAAAAATAACTTATACATGCTTTCTGGATGAGTCGCAGCCAAATAGGCCGTCACAAACAAAACGGCGTCCTCGCTGATTGGAATGAAAAAACCGGCTGCTAAGAGCCCCGCTAGAATAATCCAGTGAGCGATATCAACATGATTGTGAATTAAATTAAGCAGAGTCTCCATATTCTTACCACCAGCTCATCAAAATTGCCCTAATGTGCCGACAGAGTCAAAAGGTGCTAGCAAAAAGTGCCAGCTCTTCTTTCCGGACGCAATGAGCCACAAGTGGCTCGTTGCATCCCTAAAGAGAAGCTGGCACTTTTTGCCTTATTACAAACCCCATTCCTCTGGAAACAAAGAACCGGACTGGGGCTGTGATTCGCTGACGTCATCAAAAAAGTGGAGAAACCGTGGATCAGGCTTCCTTTGAAATGGATCTTCAACAGGAGGAAGAATTAGCCCGTACTGAGCCATTTTGATTCGAGTCTCCTCCAGGGTTTGTGAAATTCTCTGATCCTGCCGATCTCTCCACACAGAAGTATCCCATGCTAAATGAATCACTCCTTTTTTGTATTTTACTAAAAAATGAGGACCGAACCCGCGAGCCAAATCATAGATCGAAAATTCTTGATACTGCTGACGGAATTCGGGACTGCAAAAGTAATGAATATGAGAGGTCCGAGTCGATAAATACTTTTGAGGCGTCCGTTCCACCAGGCTGGGTAAGAGGGAATTAAGAACGTTACTCACCACCTCGGGCCCAGAAGCATAAGTTCCCTCTACGATAAATTGGCCTTTTAAAACTTGGAACTGATGAAAGGCATAGCTGACGACTAAGAGTTTTGGACCACGACAAGTAAAATTAAAGACAAAAAAAGTAAGATCATCCGGATTGCCAGATAAGAAAAAATAACTATTCTTTTCACTGGTCATCCGCGACTCTGGTTCACTCTTTATCCCACCAAAGCACAGTCCAAAACAAGATTGGCGTCCAGCCATCACTCCATTTTTTTGAACCTCAGGAATCATCGGTTCAATCTGGACATAGCCATTATAGAAATCAAAGTCTAACTTAGCACTAACCCCATAGGCATAGCTTTTCATTGAAAACAAAAGGGATAATAATATAAGCAGCCCCCACTCTTTAGCTATTTTATCGATTTCCAGATCACTCATTAGATACGCCTTCACAAGATTACTTTAAGGAGTCTAAAAATAACTTTTGTCGAAGAAGATCAATCTTTTCATAAAAATCCATGTTACGACGAATGTTGCCTTCCAAAAATTGACTTTGTAAGTTGATCACTTCTAATTCTGACAATTTTTGCTCCATGTCCATACCGGCAGATCCGGCTTCACCTAAAGCACTAACTGTATCGCTATAGGCGCTTGGAAAGGGCATTGCCACAATTCCCATCGTGTCCAAAACATCGGCGTAAGCATTCATCAATTTAGAATAGGACTTTCTTGCCGCATCTACAAAAGGTCGACGAGACTTCCGAACTTGCGCAAGCTCCGCATAGTCTTCTTTAAGCTCTTTTTCTATTCTCTGTTTTTCTCGATCTATCTTTTCCATCTTGCTCACGGCTATCTGATCTTCCTGGCGTGCCTGACGAACCACCTCTTGAGTGACCGAAGAAAATTTGTGCTGTAAGTCTTCGAAAAACTCTAAGTCATAGCGGCTCGCACTGGATCGATAATTGTCTTCTTCTAAGCCTAAGACACGGCGGTATTCATGAAAGACCGTTGCAAATGCAGCCGCCATGTTTTCCCGTAGCTCATTTTGAAAGCGCTCGCCTTGAACAACGATCAAACCACCGGGGAAATCTTTAATAATGGTCTCTATCTCGGATCGACTCTTCCCTTTTTTCTTATAAAGAGCCCGCAATTCATCGGGACTATAATATATAGCCGTTTGCTCGTGCCCATGCTTGTCCGCAATGTCTTCAGAAGTCACAATAACTTTTGTGTTATCAACCGCCCCTAAAAAATGAGCCAAGCTCATATCGTCACGCACCTGTCGTTGATGAGGCTTATAAGGTTCCATAAGCAGTTCACGATGCAAACGATAACCAAGATTGGTGAAAACAAACGCATAACCATCGCCACCAGAACCAGACCATTCTCCCTTCCGAATAGGACTGGCATCGGATGTGAATATAAATCCGCAAATTAAAAATAAAATTGAAACTCTCAGGGATCTTGTCATGTCTTAACTCCGTTCACAAAGAATAAACCTCTGAATTCTTTGAGAAATCTTAAGAAATTGCGTAATTACAATATCTTGATGCGTACGATCATAATTCAAATTCCAAGTGATTCAATTAAAATAAAGTCAACTTCAGCCGATAAGTTTACAAAAAGTAAACTAAAGGTCTTTAGCAAAGGCAAATCTCAATGATTTTCAAATATTTAGACTACAGAGATTTCATCAAAAGCTTGGTAGAAAAAAAACCATCTCCCTACAGCTATCAATCTCTGGCTCAAGCCATGCGGATGCAAAAGTCTTACTTAAGCCGAATCTTAGGGGGGGCGGGACAGCTGAGCCAGGATCAAGGCTACCATCTTAGTCAACACCTCAAGCTGAATCCCACCGAAAAAGAGTATCTAGAACTTCTGATCGAATGGGATCGGACAGGAATTCAGCAAAGAAAAAGAGCCTTACGAACAAAAATCCAGTCCATTCAAAAGTCGAAAATTCAAACTTCAGAATTTATAAACAAAAACATTCACGAACAGACCCTAACGGAATACTACTATGACCCTTGGATGCAGATCTTACACATTGCCTTACTCACGGAAGGGTGGACCCCCACAAACTACAAAGATATCGGCCACCACTTAGGGCTTTCCGAAGGACGTATTCAGTTCCTTGTCGAAAAACTGACTTCGCTCAATTTGATTGCCATAGAACAAAATCGCTTCGTTAACAAGGCCCAAGGATTGCATCTTTCCTCTCATCATCCTCTCACTTCGGTCACTCACTCTCTTTTTCGAACAGCCTCAGCCGCTAAAATGCAACAGCTCAACAATGATGATGCTTATAGTTTTACGGCGACCTTCTCGGCAAACGAGGAGACTTTTCTTGCCTTAAAAACCGAATTTTTAAACTGGCTCAAATCCGTGGAACCCTTAATTGATCAAGCCCCTTCACAGGAATGCTATCAGGTCCACTTTGATCTCTTTCCGTGGCTTAAGAAAAAAATCAGCTAAAACTCTCTACCCACACTATTGAGTCTTGCAAAAGAGGCCTTCCAAATCGTAACCCTCACTAGAGGTGTGGTAATTGGCGACACCCATAGATTCATTGATGTATAGGGCAATTCCTTGGGGATATTGAGAGTAACCCATTTTGTTACAGCTGTAGTCCGACAGCATAGCTCCGTCATTGCGAAGTGAGGCATAGTGGCATCGATACTCTTCATAGACCTGTGATATTCGAGAGTCACTTACATAAGCATGGAAAACTTGATTATCTACAGTGGGAGCTATCGAAATCGACAAAATGCCACCGGGAAGACTCTTATAACAAGTAGTACTTGCCGCGGCCGACACTCCACTTAAAAAAAAAAAAATTGAGATAAATATATTTAATTTCATTAATTGGCTCCTTAAGAAATGGCTTTCGGAGCTCATATCAAGTCTTCGACCAAACAGCTACGAAAAATCTATTTATTTACTTATTTTCCTGGCTGTACATCAACTTTTGCCACCATATACCAACCCTTTTGCATCTAAGACAGGGATCACAATCAAGGCTTTTATGGCCGGCACTCTCTTCATTTTTTGTGAAGCAATCCTCTTGAGACTCTCATAGAAAGTTCTTGGCACTTTTCTCTTATTAAAAACAGTGACACCATTAACAAAGTAAATGGGGGGTACAATCAAAAATGAACTTAAATCAAGTTATGGACGATATATATTGCCTTTATTTCCCTAGTTATTTGTGTTGCTTCTACATTGTTACATCAAATAAAGGGACCCTCACTTTTAATTATTGTTAAAATGGAAATGGGTGTGAGGTTTAACTAATATGTATCAATTTGAGAATATTAGAAAAGTTAAGTGATTGATCCATTGATAAATTACTTGCTTTTCCGATAAGAGAGAATGGTACGTCCACTTGGATTTTTAATATTAATTTTTATAAATACCCTAGTATTAGGATGTAAACTTGATGACGATGCCTTGCGTGGAAACTTACATGGCAACCCTAGCTCCCCTTCCATTTCTCCCGACCCCATAACGTTTACTTTTCCATCAACATTGAATATCAATGAATCCGTCGGTGGGCCCTTCTCTCCGGGTATCAATAGTCAACCAAACAGTTTCTCTATAAGCCCTAGTTTACCATCTGGAATGATTATGAATCCGGAGACCGGCGAAATCTCTGGGGCTCCAACCGAATATAAAGCCCTAACAGAATACACTTTAACAGCTCATTTCTCAAAAAAGGACATCTCCACTTCTTTCTCGTTTTTGGTTCAAAAGTATATTCAAGTCTCAAGTTCAATGAACGCAGATGATTCAGATGCTTCGATTGGCGACAACAGTTGCGACAACGGGTCGGGACAGTGCACACTTAGAGCCGCCATTGAAGAAGCAAATTATAACTATGGGCAATTTCAAACAACCATTGATCTATCAACAGGTACTTACAATTTGACTACACCGATTAATATTACTCGAGAAATGAACTTAAATGGATCTGGCGCGGGATCCACTATTATTGATGGCCAGAATTTAACCAACATTATTTACGCAAGTGGATCATACAACTTAGAAATTAGTGGCGTTACCCTACAAAATGGAATTCAGTCTTCTCAACTTGGCGGAGCTGCTGTCTATAAATCATTCGGTCAGCTAACTCTAAGAAATTGCAGTATCGATTCGAACACCTCTTCCTCCCCAACTTATGGAGGTGGTGGAGTACTCGCAAGAAATAGCAATCTCATCATTGACAACTGTACCCTAATAAATAACACCGTCTCCGGTGCAGGTAAAGATGGAGGGGCTATACATGTTATAGTTGGAACTGCAAATATTAAAAACTCCTTTTTTTATAATAATAATTCTTCTGCAGGTAGTGGCGGAGGAGTTACCTTTCGTGATTCAAGTGGTGACATAGATTCTTGCACTTTCGAATTAAATATTGGCGCCGCACGCGGAGGAGCAATCTATTCCTGGGGAAATTCGGTATCAGCTATCAACGTCAAAAATACTACATTTCACAATAACGCAAGTGTCGGTTTTGACGGAAAAGAAATTGCAACTCTTCATACAACTAACATGGATCTGAATCTTTATTTTAATACTTTTTATAGTGATGACTCGATAAATAAGCCACTTATCGAAATATCTGGTGGTGGGTTTAAGATATTTGCAAATATCTTTTCCGATAATGTTGCCGCTAGTAACTGCTCATATGTTAATTCTCCTGTAGTCACCTCTCTCGGATATAACTTGGATTCTGATACGAGTTGTGCTGCAGCCTCTGATGATTTAAGCGGCAGTCCAACTTTTTCAGGCGGCCTCTCGCTCAACAGCGGCTCGACAAAAAACTTTCTACAATCCATGGGATCAATCGGTCACGATGTTATCCCTAAAGCATCATGTGAAGTTTACTCGTCAGTTGATCAAAGGGACCTGCCTAGATTTTCGGATAGTCTAGGTGATATGTGCGATATTGGCTCAACGGAACTCCAATGAGTTAAACTGTAATCAGCTCATTTGATGAGCCTCATCCGTCGAAAAAAATCTTTATTATAGAATCTATTTCTTTTCAGAAACTGGAGTCATAGCCATTTTATCGATTGATACTCTTCAAGAGTCCTACATCTTCTACTCTCTGAAAGTCACTGTTTTGGCATATCACTTGCTGTGGTCTTCATAAAATTGGAGAACCACTTATGATACTCAACAAACAAGATTTAAATACTCAGGCTTTGAAAAATCTTCTTGCTTGTCTGCTTTTTTTAGCCTCACCCGCTTTAGCTGAGAAGAAACTTTTAGTTATGGCCACCACTGACCTTCATGGACAAATTGCCCCCCTCAATTCTACTTCTCTCGCGGGTCAAACTGTCGGCATTGGTGGAATTTCCATTTTATCGAGCTACATCAAAGCTTTACGCAAATCACGTACTGGGGCTCAGATTTTAGTGGATGCTGGGGACTTATTCCAAGGGACCATGGAGTCAAATACACTTGAAGGGTCACCCATTGTCGAACTTTATAACTACCTTAGGGTCGATGCCACGGCTATAGGTAACCATGAGTTCGATTTTGGACCTCAAGGGCCTGACCGAGTACAGGTTCAATCGACACAGGATCCCTTAGGCGCTATAC
>JAGRAG010000400.1 GCA_020435025.1 Bdellovibrionales bacterium
CAACTTTTTTTCCCTTAAATAATTGATCAGTAGTGACCTCTGTCCACTCATTGTCCTTTCGAATGCGAAAGGTCACGTTTGGTACCTTTTGTCCTTCTTTATTTTTTAACATTTTTGTTCTCCTTAGTGTAAACTTACAAGCCTAGTCCTGAGAAGGCATCGGCGATACACATTCATATTACGACAAGCTGGCATAATAGATCAAATTGATTAAATATATTATATAATAGAATAAATCTATCAATGGACGTAAATGCTTTAAAAGCGATTTAGTCTTTCTATTGTTGCTAAGAGACATTATCATGGAAATCGGTCTTCTTCTAATAGGGTGGAAAAATACAGACAATGAGGAATCGAAAAAAACGAGCGCTATGGATTTTATTTGCCGCAATAACAGCTCTTCTTGTGGGAGCCATTTTCATGCGTCAGGTTCTTTTAACGGAAGTGATCCACTCTTTTGCCAAAGACTATGGTTTGGACGTGAAGTTTTCTGTAAAGAGCTTTGGCTGGCAAGAACTGCACCTTTCAGATGTCCAAGTGAACGACAGTCACTTGCCAGATGTAACTATTCATTTTTCGGGAAAGTCGGTAAAGTCCCTGTCGGCCGATATCCAATCTTTGGATTTGGATAAGTGGCTTTCCTGGTCACGTTTACAAAGAGAAGACGTTCAGGAGACCTCTACTGCTTCTACAGTCAAGGTCTTTGATGTCTGTTCACATATTTCGGGCATTCCACTCACTGTTCGCGTTCAAGATCTCCGTTACTCGGGGCTTCAGTTTCCCGTTAATATGGAACTCAAACTGGCTTCGGATTCACGATTTCATTTGAATTTTGATGCCAAAACTAATGCGGCTTTAAATTTAGACGGCTATCAGCTTCAGGGGCTGGAACTTTTTTTGAGCGTCTCCGGAGAGTGTAAGCAACCGGAAGAACTGCAACTGTCTTTGGAAAAAGCTCAAATGAAAGCCAAGAGAATTGTTGAGGGCAAGACAAGAGAGTGGATGTCGAATGTGAGTTGGCAGAGTCAGCCATTTAAAACGGTTCTTAAAGACAGTCAAAGTGTAAAGGTTGAGATTCCGATGTCTTTGAATCTTCATTTGAATTTAGATAAGGAAGAAGGAGCTCTATCTGTTGCTCAATTAAAAACCTATGTGGATTTTAACCCACTGGATTTAAAACAAAAGATGCAGGTGCACTTGAGTTGGCAGGACCTTACTTGGGATTCTACAACCTCCGTATCCATGGATCGAGGTCAATTGAAGTTACGTAATTTGGATCTCGCAACAAGAACGGGAGAGGGCCTGTTTCAGTTGGCACCTATCGTTGTTAAAAATAAACTACAAAAAGAAATGCTTAAGAATTTAGAGATCAAAGGTCGATTTGACTTAGCAGATCTCATCAAGTTCCAAACTACGATTCAAACAGAAAAAGAACGACATAGTCTTTTACAAGCTCAGGGGACCTATGATTTAAAGACGGGCCATTTGCAGGTCTCATTACCCAATCAGAAATTGTTGTTTCAGAAGTCGCAGTCACTGAGTTCGTTTTTACCGTTTTTAAAGGAATACATCGAGGAATCTAAGGGAACGCTTCATATTTCTGGAAATATAAAGCAACAGGGAAAAGAAATTCGTCTTAAAGCCAAGATTGCGGGAGAAAATATAAATATTAGTTCCGATGACCTGAAAGTCCGCGGCTTTGAATTTCATCATGAAGTCGATGCTTACCCCTCTCTGAGCAGTCCCAAACGTCAGAAGATTCTTGTAAAAGAAATTGTTTTGGGGAAAAAGTTTCAAAATTTGCAGATTGACTATCAATTGAAGAATCATTCACAAATTAATGTAGAGAGCGTAGATGTTTACTTTGAAAATGCGCACATTCACGCTAAAGATTTTCAGGTATTTCCAGCAGAGCAGAGATTTGAGAATCTCAATTTCTTAGTAGAGGATTTTACTTTACAGACGCTACTTCGTCTTTTTTATGATGAATCCGTATCAGCGACGGGGACACTTTCGGGCTATCTGATGTTAGCTGTTGAGGATAAGGTACCTCTCATTCGTCAGGGCCAGTTGCTTACAAGAGAACCAGGTACCATTTGGCTTCGTCCTCAGGGGAGCTTGCCTCCCAATTCAAAGTCGATTCCCACAAGTCCAACAGATATTTTAAAGAACTATCTTTATGACTTTCATTACACGCAAATCGATACAGAGTTGAAGACGGATAAGAACTATATATTAAAAATGACCATGCGCGTACTTGGGAAGAATCCCCAATATTTAGATGGCAAGCCACTAAAACTTTCTATAAACTTAGAGTTGAATGTTAAAGATATGCTCATGAGTGCTCTTATGACGTATGATATCCCGCCGGGATTAAAACGGAAATTACTTAAGGTGGAAAAGTAGGTGATCCATGAATAAAGCGATTGTTGTCGGGGTTTTCTTAAGTTTGTGGGGAATAGGGTGCACGCCCACCATCAAGGTTGAGATGCCCGATAAACCGATGGAAATCAATCTTAATGTAAAGGTGGACCATAAAATTAAAATTCAAGTCGATAAAGAACTTGAAAATGTTATGGATAGTAATGAAGACATTTTTTAAAAGGGACGGAAGTATGAAAAAGACGCAAATGGTATTAATTGGCTTACTTTTCCTTTTTACTACATGGAATGGGTGGGCTTTGGATTTAGATGCTGCACGAAAGGCAGGAAAGATTGTCGAGCTTCCATCGGGGTATGTGAAGGCAACTGATGGGGGCGCAGAGGCTTTGGCTAAAGAGATCAATGAAAAACGAAAAAAAGCGTATGAAGCTATCGCTGAAAAAACAAAAACGACGATCGAAGTAGTGGGCCAGCAGGCCGCAGAAAAAATTAAAAAGAAGTTAGAACAATAAAAAGCAATTATTAGATTTCCGTTAGGCAATTTAAAGTTTTGACAGATTGGCCCCCTTCAAAGGTGGCCTTTTTTATTTTTGGGCCATATGTGCAGAAATATTGCTTATATTCACTGCATCTTTCTCATAACAGATTCTGTAATTGTCTGTTGTCGAATCGAGTCGAACCCGTATATCTAGGACATTTTGTTTTACGAACCACTAAAAATAGTATCTCATTGTAGTCAACCACTATGGAGGGATGTGAATGCGTCAGCTGAAATTGATTTTTTCTGCTTTGATGGTTTTAGGATGGATTCAATTTATTTCGACGACGGCGACAGCATCTACGCTCGTAGCGCAGCTTAAAGTCAGTACTTTTAATGTGAAATGGTATGGTTATAAAGGGGATGGAGAAGAGTGGCGAAAGGTTCGAAATCAAGAACGGGATGGAACTCTCTTAGACTTTATGTCCAAATCCATTGCTGATAGCGATGTGATCTTTTTTCAAGAAATTGCCGACACAGCAAGGCTGGCGCAATTGATGACCCACTTTCAAATGATCTGTTACACCTACGCTTTTAAGTCAGACATGCATCAACATGTGGTTGCATGTATGAAAAACATCTATCGTTTTGAAGTGGCTATGGATGATAATAATTTGGAATTAGAAAATACGGCGACGGGATTTTTAAGGCCGGTTCTTCATGGGATTTTGGTTCGCGCAGCAGACGGCGCAAAACTGGCCCATCTTTTTAGTGTTCATTTAAAAGCGGGCCCTTATCACTCGCACATTCGAATCAAGCAACTAGAAGCTTTAGTCCAATATATTGATCAGAGAAAGAGTCCTTATCCAGCCATCATCGCCGGGGATTTTAACAACTATGTCACAAGTTCCGTTGATAGCCGTTTCAGTGACGTGGATTATTTCAATCAAATTTTTGCAAAGACAAGTTCTCATATTTATAGGATCAATAATCCTTGGCCTTACACGTATAACAATACAAAGTATTCAAATCACTTCGATCACTTTTGGGTTTCACAGAGAGTTCAGTTACTCGCCCAAGTGGCCGTTTATGGAGCTTGTAATTCCGACGACAAAACTCCGGGAAGTTACCTTAACCTAGAGTACTACAACCAAGCCGTTTCTGACCACTGCCCCGTCTCCGTCTACGTCGGTGTCTATCACTGAAGATACTGGTACCCTTAGTTTCGTTTTTTGGCGACGGTGCGGGCACATCGGAGCGCTTGACTTCGCACGGAGCTATTTACACTTGGTCCGCTGAAAGCCTCTTGCGGCTTTGAAGCCATTGTCATCCAGTTTCGGTTTGCTATGTCGGATTGTTTTTTAAGATGAAGTTCCATCTGATTTAAAGCTAAACTTCTCTCTGAAGACGAAATTCGACCAAAGAACTCTTTGATTGACTCTTTCGGGCTAGGGAATCCCTCTTGGACCAATCGATCCACTTGCGAGGCCAAACCAGACTCCGCAGCACCGTCCACCGCGTACCTTTGCTTTCTTGCGTGATCAGGCATGATGAATTGAAAAGCGCGTCCACGGTTTTTGTCAGTAGAAACGGTGGGAACGACGAGGTCCCCATAGATGCCTTCGGCCCATCGAGCTAAATACGGAAGGTGAGACCTTGGAATGTTAGCTCTACGACCATGAATGACTCGATCACCGTAAGTTTCAATATTTTGACGAATGGCATTTCCAGTGGCAACGATTCCGTAATTGGAACGCGGATCTGCCTGATTTCTCTGCATTTTAAAGATGGGAATATCGCGGCCGTCAACAGCTCGTTCCAGAGCCTGAGCCGCCCATCTCCCATCGGCAATAATGAAATCAACTTTATTTTCTTTCAAAAGACTATCTATAATTTTTTGACGGTACTCCTCAGTTTTTTCTAGAACATACTGCCAATCGATCTCAGTCGCTCCGTCCATAATATAAGGAACGGTCTTTAAGATTAGATATCTTTCGCCGATTCCAAGGTCATTCATAAGCCCCTGGAGGTATTGTCCGCGAGTTCCACTTAATGCTCGTGAGGTGATCATGTCATTGTAATCAACAGGATCGGCAAGAATAAGAACTCTAGGACTTTCAAACGTGCCTCGGTAGTGGCCAAAAGGCCCAACGTCGGGATGAGATTTGACGTAGTATGCGGAGACTCCATTT
>JAGRAG010000401.1 GCA_020435025.1 Bdellovibrionales bacterium
TCACATTTGTCCCGCGCAGGGAAACACTTTCAATAACATCGGGATATAAGGTTCCTTGTGCCAGCCACGCAATCTGAGAGTCCTCTGCGATCTCTTTTTTAAAAACTTCGATAAAGGTATGTCCGATGATCTTTCTTTTGGCCTCTGGGTCTTCGACATGAGCCAATTTCTGCAAAAAGTGCTCAGAAGCATCAACACCATGAACATTCAATCCCAACTGCTTATAAAGCGCCAAGACCTCAGAAAACTCATTTTTTCGCAAAAGACCGTTATCAACAAAAACGCAGTGAACTCGCTCGGAGCCCAAAGCTCTCGTTAACAAAGTTCCAACGACCGTCGAGTCTACACCTCCGCTTAACGCACAAAGTACATTTTCATTTTCAGGAACGGTTTCGCGAATCAGATCAATTAAGTGCTCTGCAATATGTGGGGAGTCCCATTCAGCTTGCGCTTGACACATGTCAAACACGAAATATCTTAAGACCTCTTCTCCAAACTCCGTATGGCTCACTTCCGGGTGAAACTGAAATCCTAACAAATTACTCGACTTCATCGCCGCAGGGTGGTTGTCCGTCATACCGATCACCTGGAAGCCCTTTGGAATATCTTCAATCACATCACCATGACTCATCCACACCTTTTGATGGCGAGGAACATTGTTAATGGCTTTTGACCACTCTACAGTGTTAAGTCCATACTCTCTTTTTTGGGCGGGAACAACCGTTCCTCCATACTGATGAGCCATAAGCTGCATTCCGTAACAAATCCCTAAAACCGGAGCAATTCCCTCTAGCTCAGCGATCGACCGCTGCGGTGAATCCGCTGCAGTAACCGAACTAGGACCTCCACTTAAAATAATCCCAGCAGGTTTTTTTTCTTGAATGACCTTTAAGTCAATATCGTAAGGAAGAAGCTCCGAATAAACACCAAATTCTCGCAAACGACGAGCAATAAGTTGCGTATATTGAGAGCCAAAATCTAAGACTAAAAAACCACCTAACATTTCTTATCCCTTATTATTTATTAAACAAACGACTGAGCGAAAACGAATAGCCCACGGATATTCCTGAATATACATTTGTTGTTCCATCAATCTGATGACCTAGATTTCTAGATTTCATCAACTCTGTCCACAGCTCATCATCCGAAGTCGACGACCGACTGAACAGTCGAACACTCCAATTTGGATTCATAAAATAGAGGTAACCCAATTCAATGATCCATCCTGCATAAAAATCATCGAAGGAATGACTTTTATTATCTTTGTAAGACAAGTACTGATAGCCAATACCAGGAATAATACTAATATATGCTTGCCCATACTTGGATTTATATTGAATCTCAGGGCCGTAGCCCAGAATAAAACCCCTTGTTGTAATGGGAAGCCCAATTAACCCTGGTGCTTGTTCAAACTTGACCCGCCCCCAATTTGCTGAGGCCGACGGGACCCATAGAAACTCCCAATGCCACTTAGAACTATATGAAGGTGGATCTAAATACTTTAAATTAATGGCTCCAAAAAAGGCCATAAGATTTCCTAAGAAGTCCTCATCATGCACAGCTTCAGCATCATAGTCTACTTCATTAACGGAAACAGCGACATTGGTACCACTAAAGTCAAACCCTATTGTATTAGGAACCCAAAATATATTCTTTCTGAGCTGATCAACAACCTTACTTTCTTCAAAACCTTGAATCGAAGGGACAGCCCAATCTTCTTTCCAATTTCTTACGATCAAGCCAGTAAAAACATCTTTTAATTGATAATCCACAGAGACAATTCCATTTTTAACATTTACAGTGGATTCAAGAACTCGGTTAGCCAAAAAAGCCTGATACACGGAATTCCTTCCAGGGTCTTCACTTTTCGTAAAAGAATCTACACCTTCACTCTTATATCGCCGCCAAGAAGCATCGTAATCTATGACCAGAGCTTCAGGAAAATTCTGTCGAACAGAGTCCTCCATCTTAGATCCAACCAATCTCGCAAGATTTTCCGAAAGCCCCCTCGGAGGAGCAATAACAACCACAACTTTTTCAACTGGAGTTGGCTGAATCTTCTCAATCACATCACTGTCGAAAACCAAAACACCTGGTGCCGTATATTCAAATGCGGAACAATTGGCTAAATCAACAATCCAGCCAATAGAGGCAAATGATAAAAATACAAAGTTAGAAAAAAAACTGTCTTTCCATCGGTATTTTGAATCTAGCTCAATAGACTTTTTATCATTTTTAAACTCAATGGTGAGTTCCTGATCAAAACACTCTCTCGGCACCGATGCAAAAAGTGGAGTCAGACCTAATACCTCACCACGGTAAGTCACCTTAGCGCCCGTGGGTTTTGACGTAACCAACACGGGCTGCCTATTATCTCCTTTATCCAAAGTTGTGCAAGACGATACCAAGAATAAAGCGATCAATAAAAATAAAGCCTTACATTTCGGCCAATCAATCCAATCTGTAATTGGGAGCCTCTTTCGTTATACTGACATCATGTACGTGAGATTCTCTTAAACCTTGCTGACTGATTCGAACAAACTGAGCTTTTTTCTGAAGAGTCGAAATATCATGAGCACCTAAATACCCCATTCCAGAGCGCAACCCTCCTACAAGCTGATGAAGGATCCCACTTGCCGAACCTTTGTATGGCACTTTTCCTTCGATCCCCTCTGGGACCAATTTGTCCATTTCATTAACAGTGGACTGGCCATACCGATCTTTGGAACCCTTTACCATTGCTCCCATACTTCCCATACCTCGATAGACTTTATAAGTTCTTCCTTGATACAGGATCGTCTCACCCGGGCTTTCATCGGCCCCTGCCATCAAACCACCAATCATTACCGTATTGGCCCCTAAGGCTAACGCTTTAGTAATATCTCCAGAATATTTAATACCGCCATCAGCGATAATTTCTGCACCCATTTTTTTTGCTTGGCGAGAACAGTGATAGACGGCGGAAATCTGTGGCATACCCACTCCTGCGACGACTCTCGTCGTACAGATGCTCCCAGGACCTACTCCCACTTTAACAACATCTGCTCCGGCCTTCAAAAGAGCTTCTGTTCCTTCTGCAGTGACGACATTTCCTGCAACAATATAAACTTCAGGGTATTCTTTATGCAGGTAACTCACGAGATCCATCACGTTTTTTGAGTGACCATGAGCCGTATCCACTGTCATTAAATCCACCCCTGCTTTTACCAATGCGTCCGCACGTTCTCTCGTCGAAGCGTCAATACCTAAAGCAGCTCCGACAAAAAGTCTTCCCTCTTTATCTTTTGTTGCCAACGGATACGTTTGCGCCTTTTCAATGTCTTTAATCGTGATCAGACCTTTAAGGTATCCGTTATCATCAACGACCGGCAATTTCTCAATTCGATGTTTTTGCAAAATCACTTTGGCTTCATTGAGGGTTGTCCCCTCTTTGCTCGTCACCAATTTTTCTTTGGTCATGATATTTTCGATAGCCTGCGTGACATTGGTTTCAAATCGCAGGTCGCGGTTTGTTAAGATACCAACGAGCCTGCCCTCGACTGTGATCGGAACACCACTGATATGATATTTAGCCATCAGATCTAAAGCCTTTTGTACAGGATCTTTTGGACCTAAAGTAATGGGATCTGTGATCATTCCACTTTCGTATTTTTTTACGCGTTCCACTTCAAAGGCCTGAGAGGCAATACTCATATTTTTGTGAATCACACCAAACCCACCAAACTGAGCCATAACTTTTGCCACTCTATGTTCCGTCACCGTATCCATTGCTGCTGATAAGATCGGCATATTCAGGTAAAGATCTCTTGCAAAGAAAGTTTTAGCGCTGATTTCTGTAGGGACAATTTCTGAATACTGTGGAATCAGCAAGATATCATCAAACGTGAGAGCCTCTTCTTTTAATTCTTCAAACATCTGTGCCTCCAGCAGACTCATACCAAGTCTTATAAAACAAATAATTATCAGCAGATTTTTTAAGTCGCCCAATCTCTTCTTCAGTTAAAGGTCGCTTCACTCGCGCCGGCCTTCCGATCGCCAAATGGCCATCCGGCACATCCATTCCCTCCGGAACCAAAGACCCGGCAGCAATTAAACAATTTTTCCCTATATGGCTATGGTCCATTAAAATAGCCCCCATACCAATAAGAGTTTCCGCCCCAATTGTCGTCCCATGCAAAATAGCCCCATGACCAACAGAGACTCTATCGCTTAACGTCGTTCCAACTGACTGATAAGTGCCATGGACGACAACATTGTCTTGAATATTGCATTGCCGACCTATCTTGATGGGCATGACATCCCCCCGCAGAACAGCTCCAAAGAGAATGCTACACTCCTCCCCTAATTCGACATCACCAATGACTGTGGCCGTCGGCGCTACAAAGCAGTTTGTACCGAGTTTAGGATGAAATCCTCTTATTGGAAGCAACATGCGCCATAATAATCGCAAAACAGGAAAAGGAGCAACCTGTTGTTGTAAATTAAAAAAAATATCATCTTTTTATTTTACTTAGAAATTTGAAAGTGAAACTTGGGCCGTCTTCGTCAAGCTGGAGCACAGCTCCTGCTT
>JAGRAG010000402.1 GCA_020435025.1 Bdellovibrionales bacterium
CCTGAAGAACGGAGTCAGTTTAGAAAAGAGATTGAGCAAAAAAAATTAAATAAGATCGTTATGCCCAAAGTGACTTTGGAAAAAAACATTCTTAAATTGAAACATGACAAAGGGATTGTCACTGTTAGTTTTCAAGACGTTTATAAGAATAACATAGTCATTGATGGAACAAAAATTTCGATTTTAAATATTGGTTCTTATAATGAGTTACTTAAAAAGGTAGATTCATTGATAAAGAACAAATCCGTTTTAAGTAACTTTCGAGAATTCTATGCCTATTTTTTTTCTGGAATTGGTAAAAACGTAAAGCTGTTAAGGTTGGGAAAGATAGATTATTGGTTACGAATTATTTTTGAGCAGGAACACTTATTGTATGAAAGTGCGATTGAAAAAAGAAAATACAGTAAAGTATTAAACACTCTTGGCTATCAGTGTAAAGGACGCACGTTGGAATCTGTCTGGGAGGAAGATTACAATTATGATAACTCGCTCTCATTAGTAAAAAGGAAAGTTTCATACGACTATAAAACCAAAGGATATGTTTATAGATTTAAATTTTTTAATTGTGCAACCTATTTGGATTCAAAAGGTCATGTTCGGTTTTCCTATCCCAATTGCCCCAAAAAGGGCACAAAAATTTTCAGCGAAGCGCCATTTTTTAATTTTGCAGAGATAGCCAATGTATGCTGTCATACTGCGACTTGTGGGGCTGGTCCAATGAAAGAGGCTAAGCTCATTCAAAAGCGAAAATGATAAAGTTATGCACCGTAGTTTTATAAATATTTTGATATTTTTATCACTAGTTTTCTTAGTGACCTGTAAAGAAGTCCCAATTGTAACAACATCTACAGTCAACCATCAAGGTAAGTGTCCTCCTAATTTTGTATACGTTTCCGAAAGTGTTGAATATGGTGAAAAACCATTCTGTGTTGCTAAGTATGAAATGAAAGCTAGCAAAAATAAGAAAGAGCGAACTCTTGAAAGCATGCCGAATGGGAAAGCCGTCGTTCGAGTCTCAAGAGACGAAGCGGATAAGTTATGCCAATCTCTAGGCTCAAACTTTAGGTTGATTTCAAATTTCCAATGGCAGGCAATAGCTCATGAAATTGAGCTGAATCCAAAAAACTGGAGTGGCGGAAAGCTCGGTTCTATTGAGGG
The DNA here is from genome assembly GCA_020435025.1 of Bdellovibrionales bacterium. Lineage (GTDB taxonomy): Bacteria > Bdellovibrionota > Bdellovibrionia > Bdellovibrionales > UBA1609 > JAGRAG01. Next base: position 1,159 of record JAGRAG010000402.1, read on the forward strand.
AATCAATCGTGGTCACTCGGATGGCTCTCCGAATAGGTATCTACCGGCAAGTTCTAATGACAGTGATGGTTGTTTTATGACGGAGCAGAGATGTAATTTGGAAAATTGGAATTCTCAAAGAAGAACTCATTTTTTAAAATCTAATGACATTATTTGGGATTTTGCTGGTAACTTACATGAGTGGGTTCTTGAACCTCTTATTTCTCCTTATTTAGTGGATGTCTATGCGACAAGAATATCATCTGACCGATATCCAAAAACGACAGCTGTCAACGGTCGATTCTATAATATGAAGCAACTCTTTGGTCCCAACGGCGAGTATCCTGAATTGATTAATAGATTCCATGGAGGAATGGGATTGGTAAGGCTAAGCCTGCCAGGAGGATCTGCCCGCAGAGGAGGACGGTGGGCTAGTGGATACGCAGCGGGGATCTACTCAACAACATCTGGCTTGCCCGATGATTTGCGAGCAAGGGGTATCGGCGTTCGATGTGTTATGAAACTCCAAGGGCGAGTTCCTGAAATATGAATAAGTTTGTAAAAGTTGTACTTTTAATGACTTTTGCAGTTTTCTTTGTAGAAGGATTTCTACGGCTAGAAGGATTCATAATTAGCGCCATTCATCGTCCAAACAAGACAAAGAGCTCATTTGATAGAGATTATCTTAGAATAGTAGTTATTGGTGACTCTATAAGTGGAGAATATCCCTCTGTATTGAGAAAAAAGCTTGTCAGTAGTGGAATCAATGTACGAGTGACGCCGATTATTAATTATAATGCGAATTTGGAGGAGACTATGGACTCTATAGTTCGAGCCGTTGCCGACTATAACCCCAATATTGTCTTCGTTATGACTGGATTAAGAGATTTCGGAGGAAATCGTGAGAGGAGGGTTTTTTCTAGTCCAGATTCCATTTTATCAAAAACTTTAAATAGATCGTATTTGTTTCGATGGCTAAAGGCGCATGTTCTTCACTTATCATTTGTGAATGAAAATAGTTCACTCGTTACATCAAATGATATGAATTATGAATTGCATAAGAAATTGTATAGTTACTATGATCAGGGTGACATAAAAAAATTGCTAGAAACAATTCTTGCACTAAAAGATCCATCTTCTAATCCTAATCTTTTATCACTATATTATCAGCTACCGGATCTATTGAACGACGTGACAGACAATAAAGAGATAGTGATCTTACTTGAGAAAATAGCACAGCGAGACCTAGCTGATCTCAAAGAGATATTAGGAAGTGTGAAAGACTTTTATAACTTAAATCAATTTGAAAAGTTAATTCGCTATTCGGAAGAATTTTTTTACAAAATTCACCTAGCAGGGGCAAATTTAAGAAAATCAATCAACCTTTTCTATGAATACTCTAAGTTGAATTCGTTTGATGTTCCTTCCGCGGAGCGTGACGAGCTTAGGGAAGTATATGATTTTCTGACGGTACCCTTCATTAGTCCGAGCTATGTGGAAGATGCTGATAAGACAAAAGAACTCAAAACTATAAAAAGGAAACTCTCTGGAATAAAGACCTATATTGAAGCTATGGAGCGAATCGTCTCTTTTTCTGAAAATCACCGAGGCCTTCTGGCTGAAGGTAACTTAAGTGCCTTGAAAGAGGCAGTATCGAGAAATCGAATATCGGTGTTGAGGCCTGAGGTACAGTTTTTAATGGCGTATAATTTGGGAAAAAATAGTCTACAAGGCAATCAATCCAAAATAGATCAGTTAGCAACTTTAGATCGGATGATGTATTTTAAGTTTAATTTGAATACGATCAGCAAGGCTTTAGAAGTCATTCTTAAAAAAAACCTTATAAATGAAAGTGACGTACGGAATCTCATGGAGAATGAGACATTTATTTTAGTAAAAATGGTCCAAGAAGGCAGTGGAAATAGTAGTCAGATCCAGTTTAATACTATTCTTTCGCAGGCTACCAGGGAATTGTGTCGATCGAATAAAGTAAATTGCCATAAAAACCAGATAGCTCTTTTAAGCTATCCAAATCTAAGTGCATCAGGGCTAAGTTTTTTGAACAAAGACAATGATGGCGTCTTAATCGTTGAGAATTTGCAGCCATTTAGAACCTATGTGGAAACTCAAGGGTGGGGTTCGGTATTTCGAGATTACTTTGGTGCCAACACAGGGCATATGAACCAGAGAGGCAATGAAATGCTTGCCGATCGTTTGATTCAACTTATGAAAGAACGGGCATTATTGAAATAGAAAACTCACAATCGTCAAAGGCACACTCCAGATTCAGATAGATTTTTTGTGAACAGCAAGGCTCCCGAAGGATTCAAGTGCAAGTTGTCATGGAAGTACTCGGCGGGAAGAAATGAATTTATATTGATAAATTTATTTTTACTATAGTATGTGCCTATTTTTTTTAGGTGAGCGTTTCGTTGTTGTATATGTTTCTGAATTGATTCGACTTCTAGGGAGTTAGAAATTGGGAAATTAACTAGAAATGAAGGGACTTCCTCTTTTTCTAATCTGCTAAGAATTCGATTGAGACTTTTGTCAAAATTCTTATCTTGGGAAAAAGGCTTTTCTAGAAGTAAATGCCATGGTCTAAAATTTTCACCAAATGTACCTTTTTCAGCTTCGACAATAAACGAACCGAATTTTGTATCAAAGATTTTTGAGAGGGCGGAGTATCTATTTTCATTCCATATGCCGTATTGAAAGAACTTTAAGTAGCTTGATTCAAGCCTAAATCTTTCGGGAAGGTTTTTTAGAAATCGAAGTGATCCTCGAAACCAGGACTCTTCATGTGACACCCACATGTTGAAAAGCTCACTAAGGGACCACCAGTTATTATGGGCCACATAGTTGGGAAACCAATCTCCCCAATACATACTAGGTATATAGCTATTCATAATTATGACGCATTGAGGTTTTCCGACATTTTCTAAATACTTAGTAAGAACCTGCTCGGATTCTAGATAAGAGGCTGCCCACATAGATAGATTTAAAGTGTTTGTCGCTATCTCTGGGTGGATAGCTGTCGACGAGGCTGAATCACCTAATACGATAACTTGTTTATGTTGAGCGGCTTCACTTTTTCCTTCTAACACAGACCTCGCATAAATATGACTAAGGTCGGTTTGCGAGCCAAATCTAGAAGGATGAATGAGAAGGGGGATCTGATAAAATAATAAAATGGGGAAAAGAGTGATAAAAAACACAAAACATATTTTGAAAATTCTCATAAACTCGCTCTCGTTAGTTCCAAATATTTTACTCCCAATTCGCATCGCCCAAAAGACAATTCTCATTTTTACTTTTACACGCCTTAGGTCTAATCGATAGAAAAGTTGCTTCAATGTTCTTAAGCCGAATTAGGTGACTACAAAAGTATCCGCATGGTACCCTTGGGTGAAAGAGCCTTAGAAAGAAAATAAGAGTTATGGGAAAGTCTAAAATTTGGTATATATCGATGGTAGTTTCTCTAATTTTTTCTCTTTCTCTAGTGAGTTGGTGGAGTCTTGAGGGACGTCTCGTATCGGATAAGCTGGAAAATCACTTAGTAAACCATCTGCGGGATCAGCCAACTGTGTTTGTTATAGGTGATCCAATGATTTTGTCGTTTGCTTATAAGCTCAATAAAAAAATTAATAAACGAGATAAACTAATCAAGTTGCTGCCTATTGTAGTAAAGACTCACGAAATTAAAAATGTGGTTGAGTACTTACGAACTCTCTCTGATAGAATAGACATTCGAAACATCCTAATCCTTTCTGGATATCAAATGAGTTTTGAAGATTTGGATGCTTCTACGATTTCTGTTGAAGAAAGTTTATCTATGTCCTTAGCTGTGGATGACATTGTAAAAAAGGGTCTATCACAAGAATCCATAGATAGATTAACATCTAAAAATTTCAGTTCTCTTTCATACAGATTTATTTCAGCAGCTCTTGCGGAAAAGATAAAAGGTTCTGAAGATCACTTTATGTGGAAAGAGAATTTGATTGAGGTGGGAAATGCCATTAAAAAACTGAGGGATCGGTGCGATTTTGTCATAGGAAAACCTATTAACAAGAATGATGTTAAAGAAATTTCAAACATCTATGAAGACATTGTTCGTATGAGGCGGGACTATATTGGTGCCTTTGCAGCGTACAACAATATATTTTCGCCTAATGAAGATTTGTCTAGTGCTCTTCCTTTGGAAGAAAAATTAATTCGGTTTAAGTCTGGTGGCGTGTCAGTAAATCGATTTGAAATAGTATCTCTTTTAGAAAAAATTAGAAGTTCATCTGAGCTTATATTTAAGGCTAGAACCTTGCTTTTAGAGAGGAATCTAATTCAATTTACGGAATTGGTTAGCACACAATCTAAATACACCTATCCATTAAGGTCTTGCGATATTGTGGCATTTGCGATCTATTCATTGGAAATGTTCCCTACGTTTGATCTGTCTTCTGAGGTATTGTCAAAACGAATGATTCAGGATCTTAATTTATATCCTATATATTTTAAGCTTAATGCTCAGTATAAAAAGGATTATAAAGACAAGGTTATCAGCAAAGTTGATTATCAAAGATACTTTGAAAGAAACATGCATATCCCATTTTCAGATCAAATAAGCACTCAAAGAATTCATAAAAGGCAGGTTCTGAGATATATCGACTTTGCAAATGATTTCATTCAAAAGTTCGACAAGGAAGAATATAAAGAATTTGCAAAAAAGATCTTTTGGGTCCTATATCCTAACTTAGATATTAGTCGATATCAGTCCAAAGTTCAAAAACCAAAGCACATTCAAGCTATATTTTCGTTGAATTCATTTAGACAAGTCCTTAAGAAAAATAGTTATGACTATCTTTTTAAAGACCTTAAAAATAAG
>JAGRAG010000403.1 GCA_020435025.1 Bdellovibrionales bacterium
TCCTTCTCTGTTGCCTATTATGATTTAATGTTACTTAGGCCGCCTGTCCGCTTGCAACTCGCTTTACTATTTTTTTCAATGCGGCAAAAACCAAGGGATCATAAGGACAACCTTTAACAAGCTCCAAATGTTCAATGGCGTGGCGAGGGTCTTTAGGTTCAGGACAATTTGGGTTGGGCAAAGTCAAGTCAGCAAAGTCATCTGCTAAGGATAAAATTTGGGCGTAGGGATGAATGTCTTTGAGATCCAGGTGTTGTGGATATCCTTGGCCTCCTGCTTTTTCGTGGTGTTGCATCACCATGGAAATGACGTCAGGAGAGATCAATCCGATTCTGCTGAGCATCTCGGCCCCTTTAAATGGATGAGTCTTGTACCAATCCAGCTCATCATCGCTCAATAAAAATAGTGGTTTTTTGTAAATTTCTAAAGGAATGGCTTTCATTCCTATATCGTGTAGAAGCCCTCCCAGAGCTAATTTTTCGAGCGTCACTTTGCTTCGCCAGCCCATTTCTTTGGCAATCATCACAGATAATGCACTGGTGGCCATTCCATGCTTTAAAAGCTTGTCATCAATACTGGTCATAGTAGTGAGGATATCTTGAAGACTAGGATGACTTTCCATCAGTATCACAACAGACTGTGTGACCTGTATCGAGTTTTGAATCACTTCCTCCGAAACTTCATTGGTACTCGAAAATGCGAAAAGGGTGTCTATGGCTTCGCTTAACACTTCCATTTTAGAATCAATATCAATGCAGTCAGAGGGGTATTCCAAGCCTGCGACAGAGCGAATTTGATTGTTGATTGTTTCTTGCTCAGAAATGTGAACCCAAAAGTCAAAAACGGATTGGTCTTTATATTTTTTTATTTGTTGAAGATCGGCTCTCTGCCCCGTCTTTAAAATCAAAACAAACTTTTCGCTACTCAGTCGGATATAAAAGTTTGTGAGAGCTCGTTGGTTGAAGTCCAAACGTTCAATAGGAACGGAGATCATCTCTTGAGGGTTTATCTTAATGCTCATAGGAAGTGTATCGGGAAAAGTTTTAGAGAAATTAAGAAGTTACACTCAGATAAAATAACAATTCCAAAGGATTGTTTCAGGTTGAGAACTCCTAGCAAACTATGGACTTAGATACCCATTTTACTGGAGTGTCGACCCTTGGACTGTCTAAAAATGAGATTTTTTCAGATATAGGGTCCGGTGCTCCCGCTGGAAGACTTTCTCAGATGTATTCAAGTTGAATCTCCTAGTTCAGATCTTCGGCAG
>JAGRAG010000404.1 GCA_020435025.1 Bdellovibrionales bacterium
TTTTCACCCTCTCGTTTCATGGACCTTTGCCAAATTTTACAGCAAAGGTCCCATTCGGAAATGAATGGGAACCCACTGAGTCGAGTTTAGGGCTTGTACCAACACAAAGGCCGTACGCCATCCGAATAACCTTGTCGACGCGTACAAGCTCCCACTTCTGGATCCCTATCGCTCGTTCGTTCATTGAGAGCTCGATCACAAAGTGCGGAATTGAAATAGGTATCTAACCGGCACTGAGGATGGGGATGATCATCAAAAGTAGTAGAAACTTTAGATGAATCCGGAGTCTCAAATCCTAAATCCTCATCGGGAAACTTAAGGTCTTTAAATAATTGTGTGATCACACGTCCGGCCATAGCAAAACGTTTACAAACAGCCTTTTCATAGTCTCTGCCCCATGACAGATCACATTTCTCGGCAACAATCGGGTGGATTTGCGCCGTTTCTGCCCAAGCGATATTCTCGGCATCTGTATAAATTTTTCGAAAACACTTTAAACCTGCAAAATAATCTGACTGACCTTCATTCGTGGCCCAAGGGTTAAACCAACTATCAATTTTAGGAGCCCCACCCAAGTGATGTCCTATTTCATGACAGGCTACTAGGGCAAATGCCTCTTCGGTAATGTTTGAATATCGAGCCATACCGCCATACATGTTTATAATATATCGATTGCCACTACGTTGAGCCGACGCATTGACTAAGCCGTTGCTCCACAGGCGATTGATCTGCAATCGCCCACCCAAGGCTCCTATCTCAGGACCATATACCGATTCGATTCGATCTAGTACCTCATTAAATGTGCTCTCATTCAGCGAAAATGCCGACACTTCAGAAGTCGGTATATCTAAATCATTTTCAGGCCAGTAACCGGCACACAAAGTGGATGGGTAAAAATTAAAAAATAGATAGGCGCTGGAAAGCGCTCCTAAAATTATTTTTGTGAACATACAAAACCTCGTTTTCTAAGTGCAGAATCCAATTTATTTCACAAAAATAGCTTTAGATAGCCGAAGGTAAAGATGTAGACCTTAGTAGGAGTCTTTCCTATTTCTATTAGAACTCATTATAATTGATATAACAAAGTACAGAGGAAAAAGGTCGAGTTTTGCAGAACAGTATACTGGAGAGGGCTCTTCCCTCCCCAGTATTGTTATTTAATTCAATGTTTGTGGAACTGTCGCATTTCGCAACTGAAATTTAATCTCCGCTTTTTGATCAGGCGAAATCCATGAATCCGCCTTTACAAAGATCTTAACAATTTCTTTAGTACTTTGAAGAGGGATAACAATAGTATCCCCCTCTTCTCGCAAGACCAATTGACCACTCTTCGGATAAACATGAGGATCATTTAGGTCATAAGCCAGCCGCACCAAGTTTTCAATTTCGCCATCACTATAAGTCACGAGCAACTCAGAAATTCCGGCAACTCCATTAGTTCCCTTATTACCACCAGTGTTGATACTTTCTAATGTGAGCTCTTCAGCAAAAACCACACCTAGCTCCTGCTCAACATTCCAAGTCGTTGTATCGTGAGGGCGGCTCCATCTAAAGCTAAAGTCCATACACCCCAACACCTCTTCCGCTGGAACCGTTTGATGGAGTGAATTATATGCATCTATTACAGAATCTTGCATATCCTTCATAAACTCGATGGTATTTATCAACCCATTTACCGCCGGAACCACATCTTCACTTTCAACTCCATAGTCATTGATTCTGTAATTCCACAATAGCTTAGCTACATAGTACTCAACCACTTTAAAGTTTTGTTGGATACGAAGACTTAAAGAACCACAAAATACGTATTTTTGCGCATGCATAATGGCTTCTTCCAAATTAAGTAGTTCATAGACAGTGTCAGCTGAATTGTCAGGATACTGTTCCAATGCACTTATATAGGCTTGACTTGCATCGACTACATCAAAAAGCAGCGAGATAGCTCGATCATTCCAAGGAGTTCTCTCGGCCAATTCGATTTCAGCCAGCTGATAAATTTTGAAAACAAGCTCATCTAAATCCTGAGCTGTTCGTCGGATTTCGACCATATCCCAATATCCCGTGTCCGCATCTTGGTCATCATCCCACCAATCGCGATCTACTATTGGCTCATAAGGTCGTACCGGACGGACAGGAACATAAACTTCCCAAATAAGGCGACGAAGTCGGACTTCCCATCGGCGACGATCACGAATCTCTCTCAACTTTTCTCTCGCTTCACGACGCTTCCAACGCTCAAACTCTTCGTGGCGCTCGGATCTTCTTTGACGTTCTCGTCGTAACCTCTCTTCCCGAAGTCGTCTTTCAGCAGCGGCTTCTCTTCTTAATCGTTCTTCATTTCTGATTCGACGACGTTCGCGCTCTTCTCTCAAACGATTTTGCTCTGCTCGTCGTTCTTTACGTATACGATCTTCTCGTTCGCGTCGAGCTTGATCCTCACGATGTTTACGAGCATCATCTTCACGGCGCTTGCGAGCCTCGTCGTCACGTTTCTTGCGAACTTCATCTTCACGCCTCTTGCGAGCTTCATCGTCGCGTTGCTTTCGAGCATCGTCTTCACGTTTCTTGCGAGCTTCATCGTCGCGTTG
>JAGRAG010000405.1 GCA_020435025.1 Bdellovibrionales bacterium
TCCACCCATTCCTCCCATTCCACCAAAAGGACCGCCCATTCCTCCCATTCCGAAGGGATTCATGCCACCCATTCCGCCGCCAAAAGGACTCATGCCGTAGGGACTCATGCCCATCATTCCCATCGGATTCATCATTCCGCCAGCGAGGTAAGGGTTCATTCCGCCCATAAATGGAGACATCATTCCACCGCCTAAACCCCAAGGTCCTGCCATTCCCCAAGGACCCATACCGGGAGCATACATGCCCCCACCCATGTTTCCAAAGGGACTTCCCCAGCCTCCAGGATATCCGAAAGCGCCACCCATGTTTCCATACATGCCACCGCCACCCATCATGCCATAGGGATTCATCATGCCGAAAGGTCCACCGCCATACATGCCACCGCCACCCATCATCGGGCTACAACCATATCCGCCGTTAATACCACCGAACATACTAAGAGCCCCGCCAACGGCATAAGGCCATGGCGAGCCACCAAAGGCAGCATAGGGAGCCGTCATCGGCCATCCCAATCGCCCCGCTGTGTGAATCGCATCTTTCGCCGTTCTATACTGCAAAACAGAACCTAGCGCTCCGAGAGCGATATTTCCAAAGGTTTCAAAATTTGACTGTTTACGTCGACGAGAGCTTTGTGCACAGAATAGACAAAATCCACCCTCAGTCTCTCCGTCTCGCTCGGCCCGACGCATTTCACGTTTCTCTTCGCGAAGTTCTGATTTAATTCGATCCAGTTCATCTTGGATCTCAGCCATGCGTTCTTCTTTTTCTCTTTGTTCTGCGTAAGCTCTTTTATAAGCATCAATACCGCGCTTACATTTACTGATCGAAGAGGCCTGAGGACTGCCATTGGTAAAGTAGGCCTGAGAACAGACATCTTTATTTACGGTTCCGCCGTTGCGAGCGATGTGACGTTTCCAAACGTCCATCGCTAAAGGAGCATGTGATGTCGACTCACCATAGTTGATACAGAAAAAATTAGCATTCGTTACAATTAACGGTCCAGAAAAACTACTAGCTGTACTATTAGCACTTTGGTTTCCCATAAAAGGAAGGGGAACCTGAGGTTCCGTAGGACCTGCGGTTACATCAGCTGATCCCCCAGACTGACAGGAGTCGGCATAACTATTAGGGCCTCTCGTGGTGTCTTGTAGGTGATCCATAACTGCCACAGCGACTTCTGAACGCAAACCCTCGTTGATCTTTTTCTCTGCCTCTCCGACATCTTTTTGCACATCACGAAGTTCTTTTTTTAGATCCCTTAGTTCAGCTTTAAGATCTGACTCGTCTGATTTAAGATCCATATATTCATCACTATAACCAGAGCTGACGTCGTAAGGGCAACTCTGCATTCCCCCCCAAGCTCCAGAACCCCAAACGCCTGCGTTGACTCCGGCAGAAAAGCCAAACTGCGCTTGCGCCGTCGACATGAACAGTGCGAAAAATCCGATCGTTAGTACTTTCATCTTCATAGTCCTATCCTTTTTCAGTGGACGAGTTTCTCTTCCTACCTTTCGTCATACTGAATTTCGAACTTAAAGAATGAACCGGAATCCCAGACCTTTAGCGAGTAATTTTCTGCAATGCAAAGGACCAGGCCGGTTTTCGCAAGCAGATTCATCTCAATTGGACAGATATTGTCAAAAAACTTTACAATGGAATCATGGCAAAACCGAATTTACTTGTGGTTGATGACGAAATAGACAGCGTTGATGCTTTAGAAAGACTTTTTAGAAAGAAGTTTCAGGTGTTTAAGGCCACTTCCGGCAAAGAGGCATTACAGATCGTCAAAGATCACCCGCTGTCTATTATTATCAGTGATCAACGAATGCCCAAAATGACTGGTGTTGAGTTTTTAAAAAAATCCCTAGAGTTGCAACCGGACGCCATTCGGATCTTACTGACCGGCTACACAGACGTCGAATCCGTAATTGAATCCATTAATAGTGGAGAAATCTATAAATACGCGACCAAACCTTGGGATCCCATCGATCTAACAAACACAGTTGATAAAGCCTATGAGAAGTTTTATCTACGCCAAGAGCTTAAAGAAAAAAACGAGTCCCTACAACAGGCCTTAGAAGAGCTTAAAACATTAGACGCCTCAAAAACACAATTTATGATTCTGATCAATCACGAACTGAAAACACCTCTAACAGTGATGTCTAGTTTTCTTGAGCTTCTTATGGAAACCTCTTTAGATGAAGAGCAACAGCTCTACCTTAAAAAAATCAAACAAAGTAAAGATCAATTTCAGTATATAACCGAAAGAGTTTTAAGCCTTATCTCCGCACAAACGGAACAAGAGAAGGTAAAAAAAGAAAAGGTCTTATTAAAAGAGATAATCGACGAAGCTGTAAAACAAGTTGATGAAGAGCTTCACAAGAAAGAACTTGATGTGAAAGTAGATATCACCTTAAAGTCCTTTAAGACGGATCGGAAAAAACTAGCAACTATAATTCATGAACTCACAAAAAACGCGGTGACCTTTTCTAAAAACAAAACAGCAGTCCTTTTAAAGGCCTCGGAAAAAGATGAAGCCCTTTTGTTTGAAATAAGCAACGA
>JAGRAG010000406.1 GCA_020435025.1 Bdellovibrionales bacterium
CTAAGAAAGTTCAACATTACATTCAATCAATAAGAAATCTTTCTGAAAAAGTAGAGAAATTTTTTTTTATAACTTGGTATCGAACTTTCTTGCCATAATATATATGCTAAATTTGAATTGGCCTACCTTGCCAAATTTCAGGTAGCAAGGATTGTTATAGCCATGTGACCAAAGCAAACCATTTATCGAATGAACTTTTCAAAAAACTGGTTTGAAAAAAGTCCGCGAGGATCATATTTTTTCTTTAGGATTAGAAATTTATCAATTAAAGGATATAAATCTTTAAGGTTCGATTCGGTTATTGATGGACGATGTGCAAGATACACACTGCCACCTAAATTATTAGCTTCCTCGATCATATGCTGACTGAATTCATTCATAGTCTCATTAGCTTTTACTGTTCGATTTTGAATAAACATAAGCGTAACAGCAAATCTGTCTCCTTCACTCATAGCTGACAAGAAAGAGGTTTCATCTTTCATCGTATGAATAAGCGATACACTTACAACCGGAACATCAAATTGATTTAAAGAATCTCTTAGCTTGTCTACAAAATGGCTAAAATTATTTTTGGGCAGAAAATAAGTTTGAAGAATCAAGGCTTCTTTAGTCCAGTCTTTCAAAACACTGGGCAAAGGGGCACTCATTAGTTGATTTCTAGTTGTGCGTAACGAAATTGATTTGGGAAGCAACGTTTTTTGAACGAACCATACTATTTTTCTGAAAAACTTATTGTCCTTCGAGACATGAATCAAATCACCAATTATATTGTCTAGTTCTTTATTTGATGGAACATCATTAATTCCTGGAACTCTTTTTTCCAAAGGGTTTCGGGTGTGCCTAAGGACTAAAACTTTATCTAAAAAAGAATCAGGATCAAGAGAAAGAAATGCTTGCATCATACTATCTTGCCCCACTAAATGGTCATTAAAATACTCGGGGAATCTTTTATAATCTACAATTTGGTGCTCCGTTTTATAGATTCCGTTAGGAACCACCAGAAGTTCTACTTCTAAAATAACTCCAAACAATCCATATCCGCCAAGTACAAGACTAAATAGTTCAGAATTTGTATTCCTGTCTGCATATTCAACCTCTCCATTAGATGTCAGTACTAATAGTGATTTGACTGTGGAGGCAATTGTGCTAGAATTAGTATTCCATCCAATTGCATTGACACTTAGTGATCCACCCACCGTAAAAATGTTAAAATTCTGCATGACATCGATTGCCATTCCTTTAGGGTCTAAATAATTTTGAATCTGCGCCCAAGTGGCTCCAGACTGAACCTTTAGGATACGCGTTTTAGAATCAAAACTTATAATTTTGTTATAACTTCTCATATCTAAATACATTCCATTGGGGGCTATTGATTGACCCGCCATTGAATGTCGAGAGCCAGCCATTGAGATATTCCATCCCCTAACTTTGGCAATCTCTGCAGCGTTGATAATTTCAATTGTGTTTTTAGGGGTTACTATAGCCGAGACACAGGCTTCGTTAAATCCACTAAAGTCATTAACTTTCTTGCATACCTCCGCTGCTTCTACTGACAAAATGATTGAAATCAAGAAAGCTAGCGAAAAAACAAACTTATAAATTAACCTATTGTGCATATCTTCTCCCCCTATAAATTCAAATATGACATTTCTCTAGATTTTTTTTAAATACTCACAAATGCATTTCTTTGCTTTAGACGAGTGAATATCATGATCAGTTGAAGCAAACTACTCGCACAAAGTGGGATCTGGAAATTTCTTATATGTATTTGATATTACATATTATTTTTAATGTGAGAACCCCCAAAAACAAGAAGATTGTCATTTTACTCGCCAACTCAAATATTTATTTTTTTAAGTTTGCAAGTGACATTTTTATTCAGTTTGATAAAAAAGTAATCATTCTCCAAATCACTGATCAAGGTTTTCGAAATTGAGCACTCTGAAGAAAAAAAGAAATAGTCTTCGAAATATTCCTCGTAGGAGAATGTCGAAAGAGATATTTGACTCCATTCTCCAGTCTTCAATGTTAATGATCAATGAGTTAGGATTTGACAAGCTGACAACAAATAAGGTCGCTGAATTAGCTGGTGTTAGCATTGGTTCTTTATACCGGTATTTTCCAAACAGAGATGCAATCTTGTTTAATTTGATCAAAGAATTTATTAATGTAAATCACGCCTTTTTTATCAACTCGTTAGTTTCCCAAAAAGGCAAAGACATGAAAACCACAATTACTTTTATGATTGAAACTTCATTAGCTCATTTTTTAAAAAAACCAAAGTTTTTTATTTTACTTCATCAAAAAATGTATGAGACGGAAGCTCGAGAGATTATCTTTGAAGCAAGAAGATCTTTGTCAATTACTTTCGTAGATACAATTCACGACACCTTTCCGAATTGGAATATTGAACCAAAGAGAGATGTGCTTTTGGAGAAGGTCAATCAGAGCATCCACTCTTATATGTCGGCATTATTCGCAGTCTTACTGGAAAACCCTAGCGAAGAAACTCTTTCAATTCTAAAAGGTGGGATGGTACAGTTATTCATACTTTCAATTCAAAAGGAACACTAGGCCTAAATTAAGATATTACAGGCCTTTTGCATTTCAAATTGTAAAACTAACCTTGTCTAATAATAGACTCATGAATTTCGATTTAAATTTTTTCGATAGCAGAATGACCGTCTCCCTGAACTGGTACCGCTTCCTTATATCAATTCAAAAGTGGTGATCTGGCCGGCCTAAACCGGTTCAGGTCATACCAAGCTAGCTAGTACTGACTGTAAGCCTCTCGGTAAGCTTGAGGCAGTCTTCGTACTAAGTTTGGTTCCATTCGCAAGTCATTTTTTATTTTTTCGGAAAAATCTTTCATCAAGCCTGGGAGACCTTTAACAAGCTTTTTTATATCCTTTTTACCAACGAGTAAATTCAAAGGCTTTGGAATGGCACTCACT
>JAGRAG010000407.1 GCA_020435025.1 Bdellovibrionales bacterium
TTGCCTATGAAATACGTAGGTGCACATGTTAGCGCAGCAGGGGGAATTCAAAACGCTCCACTGAATGCCAAAGAAATAGGGGCTTCGGCCTTTGCTATGTTTACTAAAAATCAAAGACAATGGACAGCTCCACCTTTAGGCGACGAGCAGGTCGACCAGTTTTTTGAAAATATGGAGCTTGCCGGAATTAGTGGCGAACAGGTTTTGCCTCATGACAGTTACCTAATAAATTTGGGTCATCCCAATAAGGAACAAAGAGACAAGTCTCTTGATGCCTTTATCGATGAGATGGAAAGGTGTTTAACCCTTGGCTTGCCACTTCTTAATTTTCATCCGGGAAGTCATTTACGAGAAATTTCCGAAGAAAAGTGTTTGGACCTTATAGCTGACTCAATCAATCAAGCTCACAAAGAAGTCGAAGCTATTGTTGCTGTTATTGAAAACACTTCGGGACAAGGGTCTAATCTTGGACATCGCTTCGAACATCTAGCACATATAATTGAGCGTGTGGAAGATAAAGACCGAGTGGGCGTCTGTTTAGATACCTGCCACACGTTTACCGCGGGCTATGACCTTCGTACCGAAGAAACTTTTAATGCCACTATGGCGGAATTTGAACGAATTGTTGGATTTGATTATTTAAAAGGAATGCACTTAAATGATTCCAAACCCCCACTAGGAAGTCGTAAAGACCGCCATCAATGTTTGGGCAAAGGTGAAATTGGTTTGACGGCCTTTCAATGCATTATGAAAGATTCTCGTTTCGATCACATTCCACTTATTCTAGAAACCATTGAACCTGAAATCTGGCCAGAAGAAATCCAACTTCTTAAGTCCTATCAATAAGCTGCAAATCCCGCTAATTGGAAGAACCCGGTTATTTGAGTGGCCTGCTGCTTCCAGAAATAGGGCCAGGCATCTTTTGTTACCTTTGTGCATCTAATAGACAACACGGAGAAATGGATATTATCTTAGCGCCATAATTTTAGCCACTTACCTTTGGACCTCAAATTGCTTTAAAAGCTTCTGGCAAACCCGTAAATAGCGGATTCAACAGCAAGATTGTGAACCAAAAACCCGGATTAAATATGTATTTGAAGTTTTCTTTTTTTATCGTCTTCTCCCTACTGATCCATTCGACAGCCGTGGCCGATTCCTGTTCGATAAAAAGACCTTTGCTACGTAACGACATGGAAGACTTAAAAAGTTTTATTGATGACAATCAATTTAAATCCATCGAATGCTTCCTCGAAGGACTTCCCACTTCCATTCGAACTATTCGGGCTTATGTAAAAGACAGCCTTTCTCTACAGGAAGCCAGTTTAAAAAATCCAAGAGCTGTCCTTGCCGCTTCTGACGGTGGAATTTTTGCAACCTTTAATGGGGACAGAAAACAAAAGGGCTACGACGAAGTAGAGATTTTAGCCCTAGACAAAAACGAGAGCCCAACAAAATGGGTCACTGGAATCGTGAAAAAACAGGGAAATTCTCTTAAACTGATTCAAAACCCGGAAAAATGCATATTTAGATATCGACAATCCCTATTATAGTGGCACTGGTTTCATCTTAGAGGATCTATTTGCTTTTGAATCTGTTCTGAATATAGATCAATGGCCTAACTTAAATCCCTTCTTTCATAAAGATCCTCCAGATACCTACTTAAGATATAATAATCTCAATGATCTGAAAAAGGAATACCCTCAGATGGCTTATTACGATTCTCCGTTTGTCGGCAAAGAGTTTCACCGATTCCAACAAAAGAGATCCTTCTATTCATATCGAGTCTATTCTTCATCAACAGACCAGGAAGACTTTCAAAAGCAAGATATCGCCCTTTGTGAACAATTAAAAGTAAATTCAAAATTAGAGTTCACCAAACTGGTACCGCAGTCTTTCATCAAAGCAAGTTCGACAGCGACTAGAACAGATCCTTGGCCCCAGGTTGTCGACAGCTGTATAGCCTGTCATGATAGCCCTCACCGGGTTGGTCCCTATATACCCTTTAGGCATCCCGAGACACTATTGACTCATCTGCGTCACTACCGGTCTCAACTGGGTTGGGGCGACGCTATTGATACAATCGAATTCTACGTTAGCCCTTCTGCAATCGGAGCTCACTTAAATGGAGATCGAATGCCACTTGGCCGACGTCCTTTATCTCCGGAAGAGACTCAATTACTGTTGAATTGGTTAAAAAAGTCTAAGGACAAGTAGATATGAAACTGAGATTGAAATTTCAATTCATCAGGATTTTTTTACGGCACCGTATTGTCTTGAATTATGTATTGGTCCTGATCACACTCTCTACAAGTGGTTCGTTAGCACTTACATCTCCGGATAATTTCAATCTACCTTCTAGTACAGTTCAAAAAATGCAATCGGTAATTGATAAAACATTCCCCTACCCAATCAACTGTTGGGGCACGGCCCTCTGGTCACAAGGGTTCATTAATGAACTAAGACCTTCGACCAAGTCAGAATTGCTATACACATTTAAAAAAAATAAGTGCAGGAAATTGCAGCCGAATGAGGCACCCCTTCCAGGTGACTTTGGATCATTTTACAACTCTGAATCGGGAATCTACCACACATTCATTCACTTAGATGACACTTTTATTTTCGAAAAAGGCTCTCCTTATCCTTCACATGTTCCAGAAATCGAAAACTATAAAGAAAAATTTAAAGATTTCTCCATTTCATTTGATCTCAAAACTGGTTGCAAAAGCGGAAACGAGAATGAGTGTTTTTGGGGTGTCATTAACTATCGGTGTGACACCTTCAATGTTCTGGCTGAGCAAGCAACAGAAAAAACAGAAAAATTTGATGGATTGTTGCACACAATAAAACGATGTTTAAAAGATAGCACATGTAAACAGGACTACATTCTAGCTCTAGAAACTTTTATAGACATTCTAATTAAAGATATCCGTCATCCCGATTCTCTCTCTTTTGAGTCCTATCGTGCTATTGGTGTTTTATTATTGTTTGCTAATGAAAACAAAGATTTTATTCAACATTTACCACTTGCAGTGCTCGAAAAATATATGTCTCTATTAAATGCACTCGAATCACTTGAGAACAACACATTTAAAAAATTGTCTGACTTTCCCGATTTTGCAAAAAGTGCCAACGCCTCTTTCTGAGCACAGACAAAGGTGCGATGTCTTACTTTTATCCAACATATGAGTGGAGAAAATGATTTACTTTTGATTGTAAAACCTGAAGTTCGCGCACACCAAAGATTAAACTTTCGTGGTCGCGAATCGAGCAGGAAAGTATCTCCGGCACCACTAGCTCTGGTGGCAAAACACCTTGTTGATATAAAAACTTTAATTCAAACTGAAGCTTTAAAAGATCTAATCTTTGAGTCGATTCCGCCTGTTTTAAGGCATGACCTAGGAGATTAAAAATACTCTCCTCTTCAAGTACACCCTCTTGAATCACCTTGCTCACTAACTGAACAAAAAATAAGCCCAGTTCCAATCGATCATAGTCCAAACGCAAACCATCAAAGCTTTCAATATTTTGTGCTTCTAAAAGGAAATACAAAGACTCTGATTCTTCCCCGCCTTTACGGTCCTTATACTGAACTTCGATATAACGGGTCGGCTCTAGAAGCCCCCCACCAAAGCGCTTGCGGCTTTTTAAAGCACCTTTAGCAACAAAATGCATACGAGCCCCTTTGCCGCTCAGTCCGTGAATAATTAAATCTGATTCACCAAAGGGGACTTTTTTTAAAACAATTATGCGCTCTTTAAGAACTTGCATACCGTTCCTTTAAGCTTAATGAATGTGAGTCATATACTCTTGAAACAGTAAAAATAGAGTTGAAACACCTAGAGCTTGTGAAAAAATCGAAAAAATAGGGCTGCTGGCAGAGGTCGGATCAAAATCCACTTTCTTTAAAAAGATCGGAACGACCACAGCTAATACAAATGAAAGCCAGACCTGTATCACTAAAGCACTGCTAAGATAAAGACCTAAATCCCAAGAAAAAAGGGCACCCCATAAAAGAACAACAACTAGAAAAAAAAGAACGGAAAAAGAAAATGCCAACAACAGTTCTTTTTTTAAATATTCAAGGGGCAGCCCAACATCCACTTTTCCCGCACGAATCGCTCCCGACATAATCGTCGTTACCTGATTACCGATGGTCATTCCCACACCCAATAAAATAGGAAGAAACCCGGCAAATTGCCAAACAGCTAGTGTTGCCGAGCTATCCTGCTCACCGACTCCTAAAAAGTATATTAACGCATAACAAACAAGTCCGTTCAGCAAGGACAGTAACAACCAGGGAAGGCGGGCTATAAAATGCACCTTAAAGGCCACATCGTGCTCCATGCCCGCTTGTCCTAAAGACATCAGATCTTCTTCCGCCTCTTCACGGATCACATCTATCACATCATCAACGGTGATCACTCCTACCAATTTATTTAAACCATCCGTCACTGGCATCGATAAGAAATCATATTTTTCGACGATCTTTGCCACCTCTTCTTGATCGGTACTTAAGGAAACCGTAATCACTTCTGGATGCATTAAGTCTTTGAGCTTATCATGGGGGCGACTGAGAAGAAGCTGCTTAAGACTCATAACCCCAACGAGGTTGTTATTGTCGTTCACAACGTAAATATAAAAGGTAATCGGCAGATCATCGTCTTCTGTTTGAATAATTTTAGTGGCTTCAGCAACTGTAAGATCCTGATTGAGAGCGAGAAAGTCCGTGCTCATAATTCCACCGGCAGAATCTTCGGGATAGGCCATTAGATCCGCCACTTCTTCCGAAACCTCTTTCACCATGGAATTTAAGATCGTCTGTGCTTCTTCTTCGGGAAGCGCCCCTAGCAAATCGGCCGCATCATCAACCTCTAAAAGAGACACCAGCTCTAAGACCTCATCCTGTTTTAAATCAGAAAGCATTCCCTGCTGTCGCTCTTCTGAAAGATGAGCTAAAATTTCTGATTTCTTTTCCTGGGACTCGATAAGTTGAAATAGCTCTTTCGCCTCTTCAATGGAAAAAAAATCGAGCACTGCAGCTATATCCGCAGCGTGAGTCTTCTCAAATATTTTACCGATATTTTGTAAAGCATTTCGAGAAAAGAGCTTATGAATGGTCGCAACCAACATTTTGGACTGCTCTTCATTCATGACGAGACTCCTGGAGGCACCTCACCAGACGCCTTAGAAACTTCAGCAGCCATTGCCGAAGCCTTAAGCTTCTGCTGACCACGCTGGAGATAGATCACCATACCAACTAAACCCCATACGATAAAACAAGCCTGGAAGGCTGTCATGCTCACAGCTCCTACTCTCTCCGCGCCGGTCATAAACAGTGCTAAAAAACCTGCCATTGCCATTTGGCCAACTCCTATACCACCAGGAGCTATCGGAATCGCCGTCACAATCATCGATAGAGGAACTGCGAAGAAATAGGAACTCAAACCAATATCAAATCCCAATGCCGAGCCAATTAAGTAGAAGAAAATCACCGAACAAGACTGGGCGGCTAGACTGACAACCACAGCGATTGCAATTTCACCCAGGTGGTTTCGGTAGGCTTGAAACCCATCATAAACTTGGCCAACGAAATCACCGGCAGGAACGCGGGCTAATATCTGATCGACGAATTTATGATTCCTCACTCGGCGTGAAACTCCAAATAGCAGACCCAAAGTAGCCACAATAAATGCAATAAGAATCATTCCCCCTAAGGATCTTAAAACCACATGAGACAAGACAAATTGCAGTTTAAATAGAAGCGCTAAAAGCGACATAATGATCATAGCGTAGAGGCCCAAAATTCGATCCATCAAGACAGAAATCGCCGCATCGACTTTCTTTTCAGGTTGATCCTGAACAACATAAAAGCCCTTTACCAAATCTCCACCGACCCCACCGGGAAGTGCAAAGTTAAAAAAGATACCTATAAGCACTAGCTTAACGGATTCCAAAAATGAAATATTGATCTTCCGAGTTCGCATCAGGCGAAACCAGCGATAGGTTGTAATAAAAAGATTTAAACCAGCAATGACAAATCCGATTACTAAAACCGGACCCTGCAGTAGTTCCTTTAAATCATCGAGCCTAAGAACACCCTTATGAATCAGCCAATAAATAAGGCCGGCAGCCACAGCAATTTTCAAAGTGACTTTTAATCCATGTTGGATTTTTTGCTTTCCCGCCACTTATTAAATCCCTGCTCGATCTCGCTCTTCATCGTCGACCCGAGATGAAACACCACCCTTGAGGTTGGCTCGATAAGCTAATTGCGTGATGTCGTAATCAAACTGGCTGTCGGCCATTCCTGGTGTCATCCATTCTGGACCCATTCGAATGGCATCGACAGGACAGGCTTCTTCACAGAAACCACAAAAGACACATCTTAAAACATCAATATTGTAACTAATGGGGTACTTTTCAACCTTTGGATCTTCGTGTTCCGCCGCAGTAATGGTGATACAATCAGCCGGACAGTTGGTCGCACACAGCATACAGGCCGTACAGCGAATCGATCCATCCTTGCGAACCGTCAAAATATGGTTTCCCTTAAAACGAGGTCCATATTCATAACGTTCTTCTGGATAGTTTAAAGTAGGCATGGGTTTTATACCTAACAAGTTTTGAAACATTCCTTTAATCGTCAAACCCAGCCCCGACAAGATTCCTGGCAAATACCAACTCGCAACTGCTCCCGGTCGTTTTACAAAACTCATAATGTACCTCGTTGCCCTACAAAATAATTGGTCTTCACTGGGGTCGTATAAAAAGGATTATTAACAGTCACCTCTCCTCCCGAAAGAAGGGTCGAAATATCAACTAAGCTCAATGCGCCAACAACCATCGTACTGCCTCGTTTTACTTTTTGCTCAACACCTTTAAAATTCACGTAGGTCCCCTCTTTTTCAAAAAAGGTCTTCATC
>JAGRAG010000408.1 GCA_020435025.1 Bdellovibrionales bacterium
GATTCCCATAAAGTCCCAGAGGGAACTCCCACCTTATTTAATATGGGGGGTAGAAAGTTAAAAAACAGAGGTGGTATCAAGATCAGCAACACCGAATCAAAAAACAAGCCTATGATGACTCGCTTGGGAACACCTAACAACTTTCCATCCTGTAATTTGTTTTCACGTAATCGACGAAACCACGCTTCATAAAGGCCAATAGCAATACGAAACTGATTGGGCAGTTTCTGAGAAACTTTATTTACAATAAGCTCCGAATGTCTCCAAAGAAGTGGCGTCAATAAAGAGGTCAAAATGGCCACTGTCACAATGATGGCTTGAAATTCTTTTGATACCATTCCCGCTCCGGCTCCAATAGCGGCGATAATAAAAGAGAACTCACCAATTTGCCCCAAGGCCAACGACGAAAACAGAGCTCGGCTCAATCCGGTTCCAGATAAGATGCTGCCCATAAAGACTATAAAAAATTGTGAAACAACAACAACGACGGATACCAACACAGATTGAGGCAAAACAGTGATGGCCACCAATGGATCCACCGTCATCCCCACAGAAACAAAAAATATTGCCACGAAAACATCTTTTAAAGGCTTTGCTAAATGTTCTATCTTGCTGCCTTCACCACTTTCCGCCACCAAGATTCCAGCCAGAAAGGCCCCGAGAGCAACTGAATAACCTAAGTTCTCGACGATCAAGGCAAGAACAAAACACAGGCCTGTTGCAACGATGATCAGGACTTCGGTATTTTTCAATGCGCTCACATATTTAATAAATTTAGGAACAATAAATAATCCAGCAATCGTTAACAACGCGAGGATAAATATAAGCTTCGTTACTGTCGGAACTAAACTAGCGAAACTGAGTTGGTTGCTGGCTGCAAAGGCCCCTAAGACGGTCAATAGCAAAATCGCGACAACGTCTTGAATAACAAGAACGCCCAAAACGTGTTCTCGTGTTTTCTCCTTAGGATGATGCTCTTCAAAAACCTTACTCACAATCATCGTCGAAGATATAGCTAACGCACCACCCATAAAAATAGACTGAGTGGTTGTCCACTCGAAAACATAGCCAAGACTGATGCCCACCATAAACATAGCACCGACTTCGAGAGCCGCCGTGACCCCCGATGTAGGAAGTACACGAAAGAATTTAGCTAAACTAAATTCCATACCAATAGAAAACATAACCAGGATGACACCGAACTCCGACAAGCTCTCCACGCGATGAGGATCGGCAAACAGAGGAATTGGGATATAAGGACCTATAATAAATCCCGCGATCAAATACCCAAGAACAGAAGGAAGACGAAATTTATAAGTAATGGTACTCGTTAAGGCAGCTACTCCAAGAACCAATGCAATATCTTTTAAAAAACTCCCGTGCAATGATGCCCCCGAATACTCACGATCACAATTTAATCCTATCTATGCTCTAAAGATCTCCTAAAATCAGATCCTGTACAAATAAAATATCCGAGAAAAAACATATAACCTGTCCAAAGTTTTGACATCTATTGAACTGATTTCACTCCCCCCGTTCTCTCACCAATTTCTTTAGGCCCTGATTTAAAGCCATGATATAACTCGCATTGCTATGAACCTATTTAAATTCCTATTTTTACTTTTCTCTTTCTTTTTAGTCGGTATTCATGGCTCTGTACATGCTGCTGAAAGTCCCTGCCAGATAGTTAATGTTTCCACTAAAAAGGCCTTCAAAGGTCGTTCTTTTCAACAATTTGGCGTGGGCTGGGTTGTTAAAGATAAACCTAGTCAAAAATACTTTGTACTGACCCCTGCCCATGTTGCCGGCGATGCTGACTCCGTTCAGATTTTCTGCAATCAAAGAGCGCTTAAGGCAACCTTAAAATCCCACTCAAAGGTTCTAGATCTGGCTCTTTTAGAGGTTTCCGCCACCAAGAATTTAAAACCACTATTTGAGTTTGACCCCACAAAAAAGGAGATTCCTCAAACTCAACAATCTATTGAAGGGGCTCATATTTATTTTCCGCAAAGGCGTGGTTCGTTGTTGGAAATTAAAAGTATCAACAGGATCGTTTTAAAAGAGGACCACGGCTTACTGGGTATTGAAGCCGCCATCCTATCAGAAACCACAGCCTCACGCCCAGGAGTCAGCGGAAGCCCTTTGATTTATTATAAGTGGAATCAGCGCGATTCTGTTTTACCCGTAGGAATGGTCCTTCAAAGTCGAACCAATTTCCATAATTCAGTGGGACTTCCCATTCAAGCCATCTGGACGGCCCTTAAAGATCTTGTCAACGGTCGCGACCCTTGGCAAATGGCCCATCCATCATCGCCCAATCTAGAATTTGAGTATGAACAAAAAACTTTTCTAGGAAAGGTCACCGGCTTAATTCGCTACAAGAAATTAACTAAAAATGGGTTTCTTCTTCAAGAAGTCTGTGCAGACAGTGAAAACCACGAAGTCTCTCAATGGAGTCTAACCGGTGGTGGTGATTGGGCCGATGATGGTGGTGGAGATTGGGCTGATGATGGACGAGGCGGCGACTGGGCAGATGACAGCGGAAAAAACACAAGATCCAGCGAACACTCCGGTCTTCCCACGAAACTGCAAGATATGGAACTTTACGGAGTGTCAAAATACAATCAGTATTGCGATAAGGAAGGCTTAAAGTTGTCTAGTGGCTCTCAGCTTATTGCCATTTCTGATCACGACAGTCACATTTACCGAAAGGTAACTTCTATATCTGACATATTTGATCTCGCCCTCGTGTATGAGAGTGCCTTTGGAAATTACATTGAAAAATATGGCCAATTTTTAGAAGACCCAAGCTTAAACTTTAGCTCGATTTGCAACGAATATATTCTTGGTCCTGATTATATTTTAACCTCTCATTTTGCAACAGGTCTTCAAACCCCTCTTTCGCAAATTGGTAAAGACTACGTGTTTCATCATGATTTGCTTAAACCTCCCTATAGTGCCGACGGTGCTGGAAGTGTCGGCGTACTTTGCAAACCCACACATTTAAATAGATTGGCCTTTGCTCGAAAGGCCTCTAAAACAGAACCCAGCTTCATGTTTGTTTTTGAAGCCAACAATTTCGTCGTCGGTTCTATTAATGTTGGAAAGTGCTTGATCAACTTAGATAGTGATCAAGCCCATACGCAAGTAGGAATGTGGTCAGGATATTACAAAGGACAGGAGGCCACAATTCATATCAGCTTTTCACCCCAAGGGTCAGAAATATTTAAATTGTCCGTTATGGATGTAAATAAAAAATGTGAATTTCAATCCACATCCTCTAAAGAAATATGGATGTACAACTATCGAATGCTCAAAAACCTCGCAGATTATAGAGGGGGCTGGTTGTCCTTGAAACAACGAAATGAAGTTCAATTTAAATTCATATCACCTAAGGACTGTGAAAATGGATTTTTCTGGACTCCTGAAACGGGGGCCCAATGTCACTAATATCCTCCTCGAAGAGCTCCGAAACAAACCTATCCAAGGCGCAACGAACCTACGAGAGACTGCGAGAGCTGGTTAACCATGGAAACTACGAGCAAGCTGCGGAGTATTTACGCGCACTTCGAAATGCTCAGAAAAACGAAAATCCATTTGATTCTGTTGTTCTTAAGCTGATCAGCGGCCGTATCTCCCTGAGAAGTGGGCAAGAAGCCGTCAATCTGAGTCTTATCCATCCCGACTCTGTTCCTGTTCCATTTTTTAAAGCCGAACTTCACTTACTAAGGGGCTACTATTTCTTTAATCTAAGACAATATAAAGAGGGGGCACTAGAATTTCAAAAAGCCTCAGAACTTTACAAAGACCTTGAACTCGGGCACCGTCAGTTAACGGCCGAGTATAACGTGATGATCGGCCTAGAAAATGCGAAGCAACTGAGCCATTTTGAATTGCTAAAGCAACTCAATGGGCTTGAAGAAGCCGCGTCCGAATTGCCCGATTTTAAGATGCTTGGATTGGTGAAAAGACAACGATCTTATCTTTATGGAGAAGAAGAAAAGTGGACTTTGGCTCTTGATGAAATAGAAGCTTCCCAAAGTCTGCTTCTAAAGCATGGAACAAAAGCGGACTTTGATCTCACCATCTGCCAAGAAGCCCTTTGTCTATATTATTTAAAAAAATGTAGTCAAGCCACCAAGGCCTTAGAAAAGGTTCTAACGCCGATTGATTCTAGAGTGCAATTTCCCTTATCTCTTTTAAAAACCATATTGGCTGGAGATGAGCTTAAAGAATCTCGATTCGACATTACCTCTACCTATTGGCGGGAACGTTACAATGAATTCAAACGGCAGAAATCTCCTGAGCCGCCT
The DNA here is from genome assembly GCA_020435025.1 of Bdellovibrionales bacterium. Lineage (GTDB taxonomy): Bacteria > Bdellovibrionota > Bdellovibrionia > Bdellovibrionales > UBA1609 > JAGRAG01. Next base: position 4,314 of record JAGRAG010000408.1, read on the forward strand.
CTTATCGACTACCTATGGGACCGAAGCACATCTCAACTTCGATCGGCTTCAGGCCTATCCCTGCAAATAAAACCAAAGAGCCTTGAGGGGCGTTTAATCCATTTGCTTGTCTCTCATAAGGAACTCAGCAAAGCCATCTTGTGTGAGCAGCTCTGGCCGGAATTCTGTGATTCGGAGCAGCTCGACAATCGATTGCATCGCCTTATTAGTCGAATGAATAAGAAAATCAAAAATCTTATTCAATTTGATGGTCAAAAGTATTTTTTAACACAAAAAATATTCATAAAAATCCATTAGTTACATCGTTACACTTCCTTTCGTCAGGAGTTGTCAGTGGCTTTCTTTTGCTCTGTGTAATAAACGAATCTCATTGTTATTTCCAAAGCAAAAAAAGGAGATTCTTATGAGTCTATTTACTTCTAAATCAATGTTATTTGTTTTAACTCTTTTAAGCGGTCTTGTTCTTTCTGGTTGCCAAACCGCAAATATGGACATCGACGTTCATGATAGCTATACAAAACTAAAAAGAATATCGGCGAGCGAAGAAAAAGTCGAATATAAGGTTGCGGAAACCTATGCGGACTTGTCGGTCGATGCCAACGGTGAAGTTCAAACAGAACGAAAAAAAGAAAACCCTAAAAAAATGTATTACACTTTCTACCCAATCAGCGAAAGAGCTGTAAAAATCCATGTTGATATCGAAGATCAATATGGTTATCGCTTAAACTACACCTCCGAAGCCGAATTTGTGAAAGGCAGTTGGTCAGAGTTTGTCAATGATCGTCCGGTTGAGATCTCTTTAACGGCCGAGAGTGAGAAAAAAGAAGAAAAAATCAGTGCCGACTATCTCCGCCGATCCCTTGAAAGAGAAATCAATCGCGAATATGCAGGACGCGTGAGTGTCACCGTTGACCTACTGACCTTTGACTTTAAATCATCTAATCTGACCGGAGCTAATGGCTCATTGATGACTCAAGCAAAGGGGTCACTCTCAATGCGGTTGAATATACACCAGTGATTAAGGCAATGTATGCAGTGGCCGGATGGTGAGGTCACTGCAGCTTTCAAAAAAATTAATTCACTATGGACTGGAAAAAGTGTTCGGTTCCTTTTATTTAGAACACATTGAACTTCGAGGTTTATGGTTTTGGGGCTGCGGTTTAGCATGGGACCCTCGCGATTCATTAAATTGACAAGGGTTAAATTCGTCCTCTAGACATCCCACTTCACCTTTATGAACTCCTTTTTGAAAGATCTCAAATCCACAATGTAAAGAATCCCACTCAAGACAACACTGAACCTTACCCCTTTTAGTCACAACAAAACCACCATTTCGACTCTCAATTTTATAACCCTCTCTAAAAAAGCTTTTCTTGTAATCAGGACAAAAGCTATCTGGAGAATTGTTATTCTCCTTTTGTCGACATAGAAAGTCTTTTTCAGAAATCGAAGAAGCCAAATACTCTAAATCCTGATCGTCATACCCCTGATCACGAAGCTTATCGACATTGCTCAAAGTCCGGGCGATGGCCTGATCAGTGCTTCTAAATACATTTGAAACTTCAGAAACCGCTTGATCGTAATCATCATACTGATCTAATTGTTCCAGCCTCTGAATAAGCTCTTCTCTTAAAGCAAAAGAGATAAACCCAGTGGCAAAAGCCATTGTAACAAACTCGAAAGCCGCTGAAGTCGCAGGAACAAGGGCCGGAAGAAAGAAAAATCGTCCATTCTCAGCACCTTCAGGAGGCGCTGATTTTAATTTCTGTAGTTCGATATAAGCTTGAGCTCGAGAGCGTTCCAGATTCTCTGGAGGCAATGATTTCGCCTGTACTTTCAAAGCATTAGTCAATATTAACAAAATTAAAAGAAGCGGCTTCATAGCGGGAATAGTGGCACATTCCTTGAATATTCACAATATTACGTGAAAACCTTACTAAGATATCCATTTTATAGACATTTGAGTTATATCGTTTTGATAGCAGTGACACTTTTGAGCCCATATTATAGTCACGCAACTTTCCAATTCTCAAACGACTTTAGCAATCCATTCTCAGGAAAGGTGCTGCCAGGCATGTCCTCAAAGCCCATTCCGCAAACAGAGTACGCCAAAGAAGTTCACCAATGCGTTCAACAAATATGTCAGAGCACTCGCCCAGAAGATACCTTTAAAGCATATAGTCAAATGGTCTCTGCATCAGCACAAAAGAGCGATTTTTTTGACAGTTCCATTATACCAGCAATTATGGAGCGTCAAATTTCTGATTTAGAAAAAATCAAAACTATGAAAGAACTGATTCGTACCCTTCAATCCCATACGGGAGACTTCCCCTTAGAGGACAAGCTAAGAAAAGCCATCTTTATTCGAAGCCTACTTGAGGCTAAATGGAATTTTAACTTTCCAGTCCATCGTTCTATGAAAATCAACTTGGGAAATTTAGGTACATCATTGGACCTATCGGAACTATTTGGAAATTCGTTAGATGAACCGGCCTTTTTGAAGAGTCAATCGGAAGGAAAATTTTCCCATGTAAGCATAGAATTTGCGAGGAGTTATATAAAAGATAGAGATCTGTCTGTCATGTTTCCGGCCCTTAACTCCAATGGACACCTCCTATTTAGCCTGGTGAATAATCAAGGCAAAGGGGCTCGTCAATTTCTTCTCAATGCTTATGATCGAAGCCTTACCGATCTCAGCCTTTTGATGACGGACTACGATTCCAGCTACACAGAACTTTTGACAGATGCCTTGGGAAAAATGCGTGATTTCATAGATCACGATTTTGAGCTTATTAAAAAATTCTCAATTCTAACGAATGAACCACTAGGATTTGTTAGTGGGGCTATTGGCTTTGTTCCTGTCATCAACGCTCTAAAAACGGCTTCTTCCACAGAAACGCAGCTCATGAACAAAGTTCCCTATACTCTGCCTGCGAGCAAGATAAAACAAGTTCTCATGGATTTGCAAAAGATAGTGGATCGCGAAGAGCCTAAACTCAATAAAGCAGCTTATATTTCAGAAGTATCTCAGTCCTGCAAGTGGAAATTGAACTATGTTTACGAAGGACTTCCAACGGAAGAAGAACTTCGCGAAGTTAAAAAATTGTTGCAAGCGCTAATGTGGAATTCTTGTCATGGCTTTTTAAAAACTACTCAATAACAACAGCCACATCCATTTTTGAATTTTTAAAGAATTGGGAATTCTACAATCCACCGACTAAAAAAGAATTTACCGAATTTATTCAAAGGTATCTTAAGCTAGGAGTT
>JAGRAG010000409.1 GCA_020435025.1 Bdellovibrionales bacterium
GCGCAGTTCCGCAGCTGCGGTGCGGACATTTATGGCCGCTCCGCCGGGCGAGGACTGTTTGAGCATGAAGGAGGCTAAAGGATCCAATGAAAACGCTCAGATGAAAATGACGCAATATGGACTGGAAAAAGCGTCAGGCACCTTTTCTCGACAGGTGGAAAAGAAGCGGCTATAGCTGGGGCATGTCTATTGAAATTTTATCTTCAGAAGTCGTCGATCAGATCTCCGCTGGCGAGGTGGTTGAGCGTCCGGCACACATGGTCAAAGAACTAGTTGAAAACTCCATTGATGCGGGAGCCACGGAAATTGAGGTGGAATTTGCTCAAGGGGGGCGCTGGGTTAAGATTCAAGACAATGGCTCAGGAATGGATGCAATAGACCTTTCTTTATGTCTTGACCGGCATGCGACTAGCAAAATTAAAAAATCCAGTGATATTTGGGACCTTCATAGTTTTGGATTTCGAGGTGAGGCTTTAGCTTCTATATCTGCTGTATCAAGAGTCACCATCACCACTCGTCAAAAAGGAAGCGAATCGGCGAAACAGCTAAGAAGTGAGTTTGGCAAGCGGCAAAATATTGTTGAGGTGGGAGGTGAGCAGGGGACCACGATTTTAATCGAAGAGCTGTTTGCGAACACTCCGGCTCGTTTAAAATTTTTAAAATCAGATGCGGCTGAGGGAACAGCGATTAAAAACTGTTTAAAAGCACTGGCTATGGCTCATCCCCAAGTTGGTTTTCGGGTGCTTCATAAAGGTGCGCTTTTGTATTTTTGGCCATCTCAAGTGAACAAGCAAAATCGCGTGGAGGACATTTTAGAAAGATCTCCTCTTTATATAGGTTCTGGCGAATGTGAAGGTTTTAAAGCTAAGGTGGTTGTTTCTGGTCCTCACGTCACCGTTAAAAACAGTCGGCAGATATGGATTTTTGTTCAAGGGCGATGGGTTCAAGATCGAGGCCTTCAGGCCGCTGTGACAGAGGGCTATCGTTCCTTGCTGATGCATGGTGAGTACCCTTATGCGGTGGTTTGGTTGACTTGTCCCACTTCTGATGTGGACGTCAACATTCATCCGACGAAATCTCAGGTTAAGTTCCGTGATTCATCGAATGCCTTTCGTGCTGTACACCGTGGTATTCGGCAACTATTAGAAACGGCTCCCTGGTTAAAGGAATTACTACCTGAAGCAGCGACACCTTCTCAAAAGACGAAAGTTATTTTGGGAGCACCAGCTAAAGAAGAGACTTTGCAGTTTCAAGCTCAGGAAATTCGACGTGTTCAGTTTGCACAAAAAAATGAAACGAGAGGCTCAGACAAGTTGTCTGAAGAGGTTGATTCGATAGAGGGAATGCTTTTGCGTTCAGATCCAGTACAGCCCTATGTTAAAAGGCCCATTAGTCTCTCTAATGAAATCACTCCCTCTCTAGAGTTTCCTGAGTCCTCCTCGATGGAAGTGAGCCAGGATTCCAGAACCGACTGGGGTGAACCTCAAAATCAAAACTCGAATTGGTCTAGTCTGGATGTCTTAGGACAGGCGCACTTGACGTACATTGTGGCTCAAAGTCAATCCGCCATTGTTTATATAGATCAACATGCCGCTCACGAAAGAGTGGTTTATGAAAAATTAATGAAACAGTGGAAGTCTGGTTCTTTTGAGGTGCAGTCGTTTTTGTTGCCACTAGAGATTGCGCTTGCCGAAGAAGAACTGGAAGCCCTTGTTTCCCAACAAGAGGAGCTTAAAAAAATTGGAGTCGAGTTCCAAGTGGAAGAAGAGGGGCTTTCTTTGACTACCGCACCGGTCATATTAAAAGATCGATCCTTAAAGGCATCAATAGAGGTTGTTGCTCAGGAAGTGATGGAACAGGGCGAGAGTTTTGCCTTAGAGAAATCCCTTTCCCACATCTTTGCAACGATGGCCTGTCACTCGGTAGTCAGAGCAGGTCAGGCTCTTGGGATTGAGGAAATGCGAAGTTTGTTGGTACAAATGGATGAGTTTCCTCTTTCTAGCTTCTGCCCACATGGGCGTCCTGTTTTTGTAGAATATAGTTTCAATCGATTAGAAAAAGATTTTGGACGAAAGGTCTAATGTCTCAGTTTTCGAAGCCTACAGTCCTATTTGTCGTTGGTCCCACGGCTTCGGGAAAATCGGATCTCGCTTTAAAAATTGCCCAGATGTTTCAAGCCCCGATTATCAACGGAGACAGCCTTCAAGTATATCGTTCTTTAAATATTGGAACTGCTAAGCCAACATCACGTGAAAGAAGCTTAGTGCCCCATTTCCTTTTCGGACATATTGACGATGGAGAGAGCTACACGGCGGGCGACTATCGCCGTGAGGTTTTAGAGTTACTTAGACGAGAGACCAATACGCCTTTATGGATTATAGTGGGCGGAAGTGGATTTTATCTTCAGGCCTTAGAAAAAGGGATGTTTGATGTTCCTACCGTACCTACGAGTATTTCTGATAAGTGGAAAAGTCGCCTTCAAGAAAAAGGACACGCCTTTCTTTATCAGGCTTTGAAAAACCAGGATCCCGATTGGGCAGAAAAAATCAATGAAGAGGACAGCTATCGTTTGGTCCGAGCGCTTTCGGTCATGGAGATGACCCAGAAATCTATGTCCGATTTAGAGCGAGAGTTTCAACAAAAAAAAATGGGACTTTCAGAAGATTATCAAATTCTAAAACTTGGTGTTTCAATGGATAGAGAACGACTTCGGCAAAGAGTCACCATCCGCTTGCATAAGATGTTGGAAAATGGATTTCAAGAAGAGGTGGAAGCCCTGTTAAAAAAAGGGCTTTCCTTGTGGCCGCCTTTGGAGTCGGTGGGCTACAAAGAGATGGTGCAGTTTCTTAGAAAAGAAATTTCCGAATCGGAACGTGACGAGCTGATCATTAGAAACACAATGAGGCTAGCTAAAAGGCAGCGAACATGGTTTCAAAGAGATTCAGAGATCTTTTGGCTAGATGGAAATGCAAACCCCTTTGATCTCTCTGTTCCGTGGCTAAATAAGGTGTATTGTTCAAACTGAGTCGTTTTTCTAAAACTCTATTTTCTTCTGGGCAACATGACCAAACAGCCCTCACCAAGCAGAGCGTCCATAAATGTCCACACTGCAGGTGCGGAATGGCCTGAGTTGTTCGGAAGAAAACTGGATTTATTCAATCGTCTGGAAATTCAGATAGTAATCTCTTCACTCGTTTAGCTCTGTTTTAAAGACTTTCATCCGGCAATTAAAGGGTTAGTTGATAAAGACATCTCTTTCCGATTTTTTAGACGTATCGCATGGGATACGCTTTTCGAGGCTTCAAGTCCGAGGCGTTTAAACTAGAACTATCCCGCAGTGAACTTACTAACTTACTTTCGGCGACCTAAGTTAGAAACGACTCAAATTGAAACAATACCTCTGTTTCAATCTGAGACAGACTAAGGAAATTCTCAATTTTGGCAATTAAATTGTCGATTCAATGTTATATTGGAATGGTGTCATATCTATTGTTTTGTGGAGGGAGGGTCCATTGAATCGATGGTTAGCCGGAATCGCGTTTTTTGCTAGTATGCTCTTAATGTTTTCTTTTCAAAACTGTGCGGAAGAAGGGTTGCCTACAGGTCAGAAAAAGGAGTTGTCGTCTTCAGGGAACCAACCCAAAGACAATGGAGGTGGACAAAATCAGGGATCTGATCAGATTCCGGATTTGGTGTTTACTTCGAAACCAAATTCCAATTATGAAATGATGGCGGGCAATGAAGTCCGCTTTGAAGTGGCCGTTAATAGCACGAATGAGTTAGAGATTTCCTGGTCTCTTATAGGCAACGATGACTCTATCACTCGTCTGAGTACGGAGCCTGTTTTTATATATCTTGCTCCCAGCACAATATCTAAAAAACACTTTGTCGTTAGTGTGACAGATAAAGTAACTCAAAAAAATGTTACAGCTCAGTTTTATGTTGATATCATCACCACCGATGGCGGAGGGGGTGGCGATACCGGAGGCGGTGGCGACACGGGAGGTGGTGGAGATACTGGGGGTGGTGGTGACACCGGCGGTGGTGGAAACCCGAGTAACGATGCGCCAAGTATCGTTTCTCAACCCATTACGTCTTTAGCTCTTTCTTACTTGCAGTCAAGAAGTGATGTATGCGTTGGCGCTTCTGGCCGAGCCCCTCTTACCTACACTTGGTATCAGATTCCTAATAGCGGTGGGGCTGCTCGAATTGTCGATGGTCAAGAGGCTGCTTGTTTAAGTTTGATGCAGATGGAGTCCAGCATGGCGGGGACCTACTATGTCGTTGTTACTAATGGGTATGGGGCTCCAGCACAAAGTAATAATGTTGCAGTTCAGTTTAAAATTCCTGCAAGTGGGGCGGATGCGCTTGTGAATGGTCAGCATACGGTTCGTCAGTGCCAAGACTACGCGCAACGTAATGGAACTTTATTGA